>JBEAPS010000144.1:0-19560 GCA_041164285.1 Pseudomonadota bacterium | reverse complement strand
AGCGGCAACGCGTAGCTCTTTGCCGAGCACTTATGATGAAGCCTGATGTTTTATTGTGTGATGAACCGACAGGTGCACTCGACAGCGTCACGGCGGAAGAAGTCTTAAACACGCTTGTCTCACTCAACCAAGCCGGAACAACAGTGATCGTCATTACACACGATCCCAATGTTGCAGAGCGTGCACGCAGAATCATTCGCATCTCGGATGGTCAAATCACTGAAGACACCCGCACTGAGCAGAATTTAAATCGAGGACAAAATATCCCGACACCTTTGCAACAGGCTGTAGCCGATGAACAGAGTGGAATGGTCGCAGCCAGATCACTGATAAAGTTTTCTGACTTTCTGTCCAGAATCAGCAAAAGTCTTTTTCTACCAACGATTCAATCCCTGGTCACGCAAAAGCTCAGAACCATTCTCACAATGACAGGACTTCTCATTGGTGTTTCGAGCATTTTTATCATGCTCACCCTGACTGGACAAATCAATCAAGTCTTCAAAAACTTCTTCGAAACTCAAGGCTCTCGCAAGGCATATGTCAGCTTCGATTGGCGCGCTGCCGAACGCACGGGTGCACCACGATGGCGCGGCCTCAACGTGATCGATGAGCTACCACGACTTAATAAGCAGGTTGAAAACTATGGCCGCATCGATGCTACACTCGACGCATCGGGCTGCACCGTGCTCTCGCCCAGTGGAAATGCAAAATCAACGTTGGCAGGTGTGAACTCACTGCTTGAAGCACGGGAGAATGCACTGGTTGCAGCCGTTGGCCGGCTACCATTGCCAAATGAGTTCGCACGCTCAATTCCGGCTTCAAAGGTTGCACTTCTCGGAAGTGATGCAGCCATCAAACTGTTTCCTGAACGCACTTCGAAACAGGCGCGTGAGGAAATCATCAATCAGACAATTGTCGTGCGAGGATGCTCGTACGAAGGTGTGCTCAAAATCATTGGAATTCTCGAACCACAAGACTCACTCTTCGACCGCGACGTTAATAGCGCCGTATACGTCCCAACTTCTACTCTCATTGCCGGAGGAGTATCGCCATTTGACAGAAGAATGGTGACAATACCCCGTGAGTCTATTAATCCAACATGGTTCGCAAAGTACGTCGTGAACGTTTTACGGGTTCATACCAACGACAAGTTTCCATTCCGCTTTTTCGCGTCAGAACAGCACTTAGAAAAATTTAATCTTATGCTCGGCATTCTTACTGGTCTCACTCTCGTGATAGGCGCATTGTGTACAATTATTGGTGGCATTGGCGTAATGAATATTTTGCTTGTCAACGTGCACGAACGTATTCAGGAAATTGGAATAAGAAAAGCGGTGGGTGCTCGACGTAACGACATCAACGGTCAATTTTTGCTCGAATCCGTGGGGCTTTGCTTATTGAGCGGAGTTCTCGGAGTGAGTCTTGGTATCTTTATAAGCTGGCTTGCAATGCAAATTGCGAAATCACAATTACCTAAAACGGCTGCCATCAGCTTCTCACTTGATCCTGTTGCGCTCATTGTTGCTCTTTCCGTCAGCGTAGGAGCGGGCCTGCTGTTCGGCACATGGCCTGCGCGTCGAGCAGCTGAACTCGACATTGTAGATGCCCTCAAGCAGGAGTAATAATGATGAATTGGTTCTATCAACGGCGAATAAGTCGTGCTCTTACCGCACTGTTGCTCGCAACACCAGTGACTTCTCTTGGTCAAACGGCAGATCTCCACAACATTCACACAACTCAACTCAACAACCTGCCGGCAGAATTGGAACCCATGAGGCAAGCTATTGAGAATGTGTTGAGTTACACCTCTCAAACAGACACTACTGAGGGCCAGTGGCGCGAAGCACAAGCAACATTCAATACACAATTCTATAAGTGGTTTCCCACAATGTCTGCGGATGCCAAATACCTTAAATCTAAAGACAGGACCTTGGAGAATTCAAGAGAAATAAGCAGCCCTTCAGCTGCTGAGCAGCTTCAGCTTGGATTGACGCTCCGTCAGAACATTTTTGCTGCAGGAGCCGATCTTAAGAGACAAGAGGTGCAAAATCTCGTGTCCATCGGTTCATATCTTGCACATGTTTCAGCACGAAAAAAAGTTGTGCGACAATGGATGCGCGACGTAGTTCAACACGACTATTATCAAGATCTCATTCAGCTCAATAAAGAAGCTCAAAAACAGGCTCAACAACTCAATATTCTTGCACAGCGTAAAGAGGCAAGTGGCTTTCTTGGCAGACGAGACAAGCTCGATTCCGATAGAGAAGTGCTCCGAACATTGCAGGAACTTGAAAGAAACAAAAGTGCACTAGATAGGTTAAAGCGAAATCACTTGCAGGACTATGGTTTTGCCGCTGACTCTTTGGGTGGAGTCGCGCCTTTTGAGCAATTGCTGAAACGTGCCAGCCCTTATCTGAAACTATTCGATCCAGCAGATGTAATTCAAGAGCATATCAGCAAAAGTCACGCATTAAGTATTGCACAAATTGAAACTGCAATTTCTGAAGGACGTGTATCTGCAACCACACGAAGCAGGCTTTCACCCAGAATTGATCTCTTTGCTGGTCTTTCAGAGCGTAGAGAGCTTTTCAACCAACAGATGAAAGGCGGACAAGCCAACCGTTCACAAGGCTGGCAACTTGGTGTCTCCGGAGAGCTACAAGTCAATCCGCCGCAGTCATTCGGTTCGGTTGAAGAGAGTCGGGCACAACTCGCAACTGCTCGCTTGAATGAGACAAAAGTGCAGCGAGAACTCAGTTCGGTTCTTGCCAATGCATTTGAGAGAATACGCCAACTCTACTCAGAAGCAGAAACTGCGAAGAAACTCGTTGCAGTGACACAAACTATACGCGATCAAAACCGAAGGCTCTTCGAAGCAGGTATGATATCAATTGATAGGCTTATAGTTTCACAGCAAGATCTTGATCGAGACAAAAAACTATTGCTTTCGTCGCAAAGAGACCAAACGTTGCTGAGCATAGATCTCGCACTCAGTGATCTTTGGCAGTTGACACCTAGCGCGTCGGATGTAGGCACTTCACCATGACAGTCTTAAAACTCACTGGAGTTCAATTCGAATATAAACTTGAGGGACAAACCTACGCAGCCCTGAAAGATGTCAATCTCGAAATTAATGCCGGCGAATTTGTTGCAATTATGGGGCCATCAGGGTCAGGCAAGAGCACGCTGCTCAATATTTTGGGCCTACTCTCGCGACCGACCGCAGGACGATTTGAAATCTTTGGTCAAAATATTGAAGTGCTGAGCGACGCCCAGCTAGCCGAAATCCGCAACACGCAGCTCGGATTCGTCTTTCAGAGTTTTTCCCTGATAGGACGTTTGAGTGTCCTAGAAAATGTTCTGCTCCCTTCCGACTTTTCACGAACAGCAAACAGCATTGAAAAAGAGAAGCTCACAGAAACGGCCCGCACATTGCTTCACCGATTTGGTCTTGGTGAACTCATTGAGCGTTATCCGAACGAGCTGTCTGGAGGCCAGAAGCAGCGAGTCGCAATTTGTCGTGCCTTAATAATGAATCCAAAGATAGTTCTTGCAGACGAGCCGACAGGTGCACTCGATTCAAAAAGTGCAGCCGAGGTACTCAAAGTGCTCAAACAAATTCACGGGGAAGGCAAGACCGTCGTCGTGATCACGCATGATCCGGATGTAGCATCTCATGCTGAGCGAATTATTGAAGTTCGCAACGGAGAAGTTTTTGCTGCAACGCTGGCAGTTGAAGAAAATGAAACCAATCATGAGAGCCAGAGTCATGGCCAGACAATCCCACCAGCCTCAAAGTTCAATACTTATAAACAAAGTCTCACGTTGGCCAAACGTAGCCTTCTTACACATCGTGTGAGAAGCGCTCTGACAGGCCTTGGTTTGTTTGTCGGAATATTAAGTCTAGTGATCATTGATGGGCTGGGAGAAATCGTTCAAACAGCTTTCAACAAACTTTTTTACACGAGCTCCATCCGTAAAGCTTATATTTACTTCGACGATGAACGCGGCGGTTTTCATCGTCGACGAAACTCCGGGTGGCAAGGACTGCATGCAAAAGAAGAATTTCCGCAGGTTGCTCGAATGTTCGAAAAGAAGGGTAACTTGCGTCCGTTTCTACGTTCGGAAACTTGTCAGATAAAAACGGAAACAGGCGAATTTCGCTCGCGTCTCGTAGGTGTCTCAGATTCAGCTGAATTTTTTGAAATGGATACAGATCTCTCTGTGGGACGCTTCCCGTCGCACAATGAATTCAGCAATGGCACTCAGGTCGTTGTATTGGGAAGTGACACAGTCTCACAACTTTTCAGTAAAGTAGACCCACGTCGACGGGAACCTTTCTTCCCGATAGGTCAGAAAGTCATAGTCGATAAATGCAACACGCTCGCAGCGCTCACCATTGTGGGTGTGATGCAAAAAAGAGACACTTCGTTTGGAAACCGCGATGCCAATGATGTGCTTTATGTACCCACGCAGACATTGTTGCAACGCATGGGCCCTACTTTTTATACGTGGTTCAGTGTTCTTCCTCATGAAGGTATAGATACCCGTGATCTGGCAAATGAAGTGACTAGCTTTCTCAAGCTGCGTTCGGGTGGAAAACTCAACTTCGGCAGCTCGATTCCAGCGGATATTCTGGACAGAGTGCGGGGGTTCCTTCGCATCATACAAGCCGTTGTGGGATTCATTGGTGCACTTTGCCTGTTCGTAGGAGGTGTTGGCATCATGAACATGATGCTGGTCACCGTTGCAGAACGAACCCGCGAAATAGGAATCATGAAAAGCCTAGGTGCCCAACAGGCTCACATCAGAAGCTACATTCTTACAGAGGCAACGCTTCTGTGTGCAGTGGCAGGAGTGTTTGCAACCGCGGCTGGTTTTGCAGCCAACAATGTCTTTTCATTTGGCGTGAGCCTTTTTGTTCCGATGCTTAAAGAATTCAACTGGATTTGGGCACCGCTCGGTCTGACTGCAGGACTCGCTGTGAGTTTTTTGTGTGGGCTTGGCTTTGGCTACCTACCAGCCTCGAAGGCTGCAGCTCTTGACCCTGCGGAGTGTTTACGAGCTGAGTGAGTTAGCTCGTTGGGCCTGCAGCTCGACCCAGGCCGGCGATACTCGCAATGAGTTCAGGCCGAGATACTGGTTTTGTTAGGTACTGGTCGAATCCACTTCTCAGACACTGGTCTTTGTCTGATTGCATAGCATGGGCTGTGAGAGCAATAATCGGACGAGAATAATGCAGACTTCTCAGGCGCTTGACTGCCTCATAGCCATCCATACCCGGCATCTGAATATCCATCAAGATGACATCAAAGTCGCCTGCAAGTGCGATCGAAATCCCCTCGGATGCGTTGGATGCAGTTGTAACCAGCGCACCTGCCAACGCAAGGAATCGTGAGATAAGTAGGCGATTGTCTGGGGCATCATCGACAATCAAGACACGAATGCCGCTCAAAGAGCCTGCGAACAATTGAGACATGATTTGTACTTCCGAATCAGGGTTATCAACATTCTTCTTCAACTAGCGCGCCACGGGGCACTGGTGAACCCGCAATTCTTTTTTAGATGAAAACTTTGCCCAGACCGAATCCTGATCCGAGTGCGACAATTGGAGCGAAAACACCCGTCAGGCAAGGGGAGTGGTTGTGAGAAGCCAACAGGTGATTCAGCTTTGGACGAAAATATTTGCAGTTGCGACCGTTTGGTGCGCAGCACCAGCACATGCGTCAATTGCTGAAAAAGTTTATGGCGGAATTTTTTCAAAGCACCGTAAAAGTTCAGCACAACAAAAAAGAAGCAGGACAAATACAACTGTGATGGGAGTGCGTGGCCTCGACGCAGATTCAGAGTCTGAACAAAAAGCTTATGCCACGGCAAATATGCGCGCTGTCTACCAAATGGAAGATAGGGAACCAAACGAAGCAATTGTCCGCGCTATTCAAAATTCAATAGACCGAGGAGCTCAATCTTCGCATATGGGTCTCAATCGGTTACCTAACGCTGCCCCAACACTGCAGGAGCTAGAAGCTGAGGTAGAACTCGGCAGGAAAATGGCAGCACAGATCTTGGGCTCCTACCAGCTTGTGGAATCTGAAGAGATTCAGGATTACGCACAGGCACTCGTTTCTCTCGTTGCGAATGCTGGGCTATCCGCACCACGCCCATTCCGTTTGGCAGTGATTAGTTCACCTTCTGCCAATGCATTTGCGTGTCCTGGTGGTTATATTTTTGTCACTCTCGGTGCGTTAAAGTCTGTCAAAAACGAGAGCGAATTGTCCGCACTTCTGGGCCACGAGATAGTCCATGTGAGTCAAAGGCATCTGCTTGCGACACTCCAAAAGAAGATCACAATCAAGAGCAATGAATCGGAAAAGCGCACCTCGGATGTCTACATGGCAGCAAGACAGCGCATCAAACCTGAGCAATCGGATGAGAAAGAAAGCTGGAGCACATTGCTCGGCCCCAAAGGTGTTGGTCTCACTCTTCTACAAGCCTCATCTGAGGCACTTGACACATTGTTCTCAAAAGGCTTGGAACAAGAATTTGAGCTCGACGCAGACAAATTGGGAGCCCAGATGAGCGCCTTGGCTGGCTATAGAGCTGAAAGCCTTCTTGCACTTCTTAAAGGCCTCAGCTCAACAGCAGCCACAAATCAAAGAACAATGAATTCAACTCATCCGCCGTTTCCGTTGAGAATTCAAAAACTAGAGCAATTCTTGTCGCCAATGCAATTGAGAGCAGATAAAGAACCCACTTCGTCGACACTCTTTCAATCCACTCAAAAACTTTGGATGGCCTTGTGATACGACACAGATTAGGAAAATCAATTCTCTGCATGGCACTCGGGACAATGACTCACACGTCATACGCTGGACCGTATAACTTCTCAGACATTTTGCCGGGTGACCGTGCTATGGGCATGGCTGGTGCTTTTGGTGCAGTTGCCGATGATTCTTCAGCTCTCTTTTACAATCCAGCGGGTCTCGCATTGGCTGTTTCAAGTACTATTTCTGCATCTGTCAATGCTCTTCAGTTCACAAAACGTGACTATCAAAAATTATTTAACAACAGAGATTCATTTTACGAACAGAGCCAAGACATTGTCCCAACGTTCACCGGTGGCGTCATTGATCTCACAAAGTATGCTGAAGCCCTGCATGGTGCATTCAACCTTCAAACACTTACACAGCAGTCAAACAACCAAAATGACATCTTGCGCAGACCGGACATAGCTCTTGAGTACTTTCACAGAAGCTCAAAATCCCAATCCTCAGAGCTCCTTTTTGGTGCAGGCGTTGGCAAACGACTGTCTTCAGATCTTGCAATTGGTTTTGGTTTAGGGGGACGACAAGCCATTCAGGATCAGCAAATCTACCAGGATGTGTCACAAAAAATTCAACCATCTCTGGTAAAATTAAAAGATTCCGTTTCTTCGGAAAAAAGCCTCTATTCAACACTCACAACTAACGAACGAGTCACGGCTCAGATTCTTGCCGCGGAGATAGGAACGGGGATTATTTGGTCGCCTTGGCCAACACTGTCGGTCGGTTTCAGCGCTCATTACGATCTTCTTATCAAGCAATCCCTGACAGCTGAAACAGATTCATTGAGCTTATTTCACTACAACGACTACTCTTTACCGCAGGCAAGCGACTTTGAGGTCATTGAGGGGGCTTCCCAAGACGCGGCAAAAACAAACATAGATTCCTACAGCAACAAAAAGATTTCCCGTCGTAGTTCAAATAACGAACCGAGCGCTCTCAAACCTGGAACATCACCTTCTTACGTAAACAGCGAATATGGCGTTGAACCAGGACGCTCTCGAGTCCGACTGGGTCTTGCCTATTTTCCTAACCCGAGGCTCTTGTTCGCAGGTGACGTAGTTTGGCATCGAAACACAACCGAGTGGGTGCTTTCACGCACACTTTCGACAGAAGATGTATTAAATCTGCACTTTGGATCTGAGTATTTTGCGTCACCTACAATCTTTGTACGCAATGGGATTTTCACTAATCTTGACGCGAGACCTGCAAAGCTCACTACGAGAAACCCGGAAAGGATCGACTTTTATGGTGCGAGTTTTTTTGTTGGAACACAGACTTCAAACACTCAGTTTTCAGGTGGTCTGATTTATCAATATGGACTTGGTGAAGCTCTTAAGGTCGCCGGACAATCAATTCCAAAGCCAGTGAATGAACAGCGTTTCACACTCGCTTTCACCGCAACCCACGGTATGTAAATCAAACGAAATCTATGCGATTCAGCGAATACCGAGCGAATCCGACACGGCACGCACCCATTGAGCGAGCCTGATGGACAGCATTTGCCAATTCTGATTCATCTCTTCAATATCGCCCGCCTCATGAACAATTCCAGAGAAATCGGAACCCTCGCTCATGGATGGCCACTGCCCACTTTGCAACTCGCTTCGGATCACATCAATGTGAGCCACGATCTCAGCTTTTTTGGCCGCATCTAAACTCGACTGCGACACCGTTTGAACGAACGCATCCAACGATGCCATCCAGATTTCCACCTGTTCATCTGGAACCTGCACATTCGACTGTGTGGTTTCGGAGTCCAGGCTCAGTGAGCGGGTGTCTTGCTGCTGACCCATATCGCCATCTCCTTAAAATCCTTGCGCTCGATTCAAACTTCAACCTCTCTTTTCGCCCAAAACAACGCCAAGCTGAAGTTGAATTGCATCCGCCTCTGTCAGAATTTCGAACACTTGTTCAAGCAGAATATAAATTCAGCAATCATTGATAGTTAGATTAAGCAAATCGGCTTCTTGCGCTTGGACGAAAGGCGGCGCCATGGCACACTGCACCGCGTGACACACTACAATCGAGGAGGTGCTGGCATGCTCCACCAAACTCTCAAACTTAAAATTTCATTCCAACTGGGGTGGCTCGCTTGCAGTCTGTTACTGGCATCCTGCGTAAGCGTCCCGAGGTTATCGGCCGCAACGTCTGCCGAGCAGATGAAAAAACTTTACTGGAGAAGTGTCTGTAAGCCGGACGGACGATATTATATCGTGCCACGACCTGAGCTCAGCTCTGAATTTCCTACTCCGGACGCTATCAACAATCTCACCTACGAACAGGCCAAAGCCGTTGCAGACCGCCTCAACGCCTCTCTTCAATTCAACGTTGCCAGCAACACAGAAAACGGCGATTTCATCATCCGAATCACGCCTGAGCCACACATTGAAGACATTGTTGCAATCTGTCAGCAACATCCAAGTGAGAGTGTCATTCAAAACCGCTGTCTAAAGGAATTGAAATGGGCGGCAAGCAATGCCAGACCAGACATTTATCTTCGACACACTGCCTGTGAGGCTGTGTTTTTTGCTACACAACTCAACGTTATGTACCAAACACCTCAACCTTCATTCTCTCAATGTGCCCCCTGAGCAACTACGTTGAGAAATAGCGGGCTTGCGGGTGATGGACAACAATGGCCGAAGTTGTTTGCTCGGGAACCATCTGAAAACTTTCAGAAAGTGAAACGCCGATATTCTCAGCCTGCAACAAACGGAGCAATGGCTCATTGAGTTCCATTGCAGGACAAGCAGGATAACCAAAAGAATATCGAGAACCCTGATAACCCTGACTGAACAACGCACGTCGAGTTGCAGCATCTCGGCCATCAATACCGAGCTCGCGACGTATTTCAGCATGCAGGAACTCAGCATATGCCTCAGTCAATTCAGTTGAGAGCCCGTGCAGATAAAAATACTGGCTGAACTGATCATCCGCATAGGCTTCCTTGGCAAACCGTGTTGCTGAATCTCCCATCGTTACAATTTGAACACCTAATATATCAGTCTGGCCAGATGTCTCATGCGCAAGGAAGTCTGAAATACACAAGCGACGACCATTCTTTTGGCGAGGGAAATCAAAAACGGCTACTACTTCACGCTTCCCTAGAGGCTGCAGGGCGCTCTCAGGGTGATAGACAACAACAGAGTTATCACCTCGGCTGCATGCAGGAAAAAAACCATACATAGCCGCGGGCTTTAACAACTTCTCCGAGACGATCCTACGCCTAAGATCTGCTAAAATGGGATACGCTTTATCCTGAAGTGTTTTTTGAAAGTCAGCATCACTCATTGTGCCTTGGGCGAACCCCCAACGGCTCCGAATGAGTGCAAAGTCATCAAGAAACGCAAAAATATCTTCAAGCGAATCTTCACGCTTCTTCACTCCCAAAAATGGGGGAGATGGTAAGGTGAGCCCGCGCTTGACCCAGCTGCTCTGCCCGTTTGCGTCCAAAGGCAGCTGCTTGTCGCCCCTGCGAACAACGACAATGCCGCTGCCTGAAGAACCCGAATCCGCTGGGGAACCTTTCGCTTGCTCCGATTCGCCCTGAGAGTTCCCGAGCTCCACAGCTCCCTTGAGATTTGATGTCCGAGAGTGCACTGCTAACGCAGTATCAACACCTTTTGAGCAAATATCTTCCATAATGTGCAGTCCCGCGAATGCATCTTCCGCATAAAAAACAGGACCAGCATAGGCCTCGCGGCACTCGCCTTCAACAAAGTTACGCGTCAGTGCTGCACCGCCTAGAATGACCGGAATATTAAAGCCGTGCGCCTTCATATATTCCAGATTGTCTTTCATAATGACGGTCGATTTCACGAGCAATCCAGACATGCCAATGGCATCGGCACCCTGTGAACGATATGTTTCAACAATTGTCTCGATGGGCTGCTTGATGCCAAGATTCAGGACTTCGAAACCATTATTTGAAAGGATGATCTCCACAAGATTTTTGCCAATGTCATGCACATCGCCTTTGACCGTGGCGAGAATGATTTTACCTTTTTTGAACTGATCATTTTTCTCAATGAAAGGTTCTAGCACTTTAACGGCTGCTTTCATTGCCTCAGCACTTTCAAGAACAAACGGAAGTTGCATTTGTCCTGCGCCGAACCGTTCGCCCACTACTTTCATTCCGGAAAGCAAGTGTTCATTGATGATTTCAAGAGCCGAATACGACTTCAATGCTTCAAGAGCATGGTCTGCAATTTTGTTCTTTCGGCCATCAATGATGTCATTGCGCAGCTTCTCTTCAATTCCTAAGTGTTCGTCGTCTGCTTGAGCCGCTTTTATCTGAGATGCATCAGAAAACTGAGTAAGAATTTCTTTGAGAGGATCTGATATTTCATCGCGCTGATTGAAAAGCAGTGCCTCAAACACCCGCCGCTGCTCGCTCGAAATCTTGGCCACGGGAATGATTTTAGATGCATTCAAAATTGCCAAGCTCAATCCACGTTGAACGCCATGATAGAGCATGAGTGAATTGAGTATCTGACGCGGCAACGGCTTCAATCCGAAGCTCACATTGCTCAAACCAAGAATTGTTCTCACCCGTGGATATTTTTTATTCAGTGCGTCAATGGCATCGAGCGTTTCAACGGCTGAACTGCGCCATTCAGTTTCACCGCTTCCCAACGTAAATGTGAGCGGGTCGATGATCAGATCTTCGGGTGCAAAGCCAAACTCATCCACAACAAGGCGATAAAGTCTGTCTGCGATTTTCATTTTTTCATCGCATGTTTTGGCCATGCCCTGTTCATCGATCGTCAATGCAACAACCGCTGCACCGTACTCTTTGCAAAGCTCAAGAACTTTGCGCGGTTTCTCATCGCCATCTTCAAAGTTGATTGAATTGACAATACATTTTCCGGGAGCTGTTTGAAGCGCTGCCTCAATCACAGGGGTTTCGGTTGAGTCGATCATAAGTGGAATATTGACTTGAGTCACAAGGCGCTTGAGAAACTCAACCATGTCGCGTTTTTCATCGCGGGACACATAGGCAACACAGACATCAAGAATGTGTGCGCCTTCTTTCACCTGTGCTTTGGCAATTTCAACCATTGTGTCGAAATCGTCTTTGGCCAATGCCTCACGGAAGGCCTTCGAACCATTCGCATTTGTGCGTTCCCCCACGTAAAGTGGACGTGGCTCAAGTGACAGCGAGACCGAGTTGTACAACGAGGCAACGGAACGCTCATAACGCGCAGGACGCTTAGGTACATTGAGAGCACCACGAATATCTGCCAGTGCGCGAATGTGTTCAGGCGAAGTGCCACAGCAACCACCAAGCACGTTCAAGCCAAAATCAGTGCTAATTTCTTTTACTTTTTTTGCAAAAGCATCGGGCCCGAGCGGATAGAATGTTTCACCGTTCCTGTTTTCTGGCAAACCCGCATTGGGCAAGCAACTCACCTGCATGGGTGCTGATTCGCACAAGTAGGCCAAATGAGGTCTCATTTCATCAGGGCCAGTTGCACAGTTCATGCCAATGACATCAACACCAAGCATTTCGATGGTAGCAAGTGCCGCCTGGATGTCCGAACCAACCAACATTGTGCCGTTGGACTCTATGGTGATCTGCACCCAGATAGGAATCGTTTTTTTGAGCGACTTCATCGCTTGCCGTGCTGCCCGAACGGCAACTTTAATTTGTCCTAGGTCTTGCGCCGTTTCGATCAGAAGTGCATCTGAACCACCAGCAATCAAACCTTGCATTTGAACAAAGTAACTCTGATAGAGACTTTGGTAGTCTACCTGAAGAAGTGTAAGCAACTTTGTGCCCGGACCGACACTACCTATTACCCAACGTTTTTCTTGAAAGCTGTCGGCAACTTCACGCGCAATTTTAACAGCCTGAACGTTTAGGTCAAAGGCCCTATGCTCAAGACCAAACTCGGCAAGCACCAAAGGATTACAACCGAACGTGTTGGTTTCTACTGCGTCGGAGCCAGCTTTAAAATAGGTTTCATGAATGCTCTGAATCCATGCCCCACGTCGTTCGTTGAGAAGTTCCACACAGCCTTCAAAGTCGGGGCCGCCATAGTCATCGACTGTTGGTTTATATGCGAATATCTGTGTTCCCATGGCACCATCCAGAAGCAGAACCTTGTCCTGCATGGCGCGCATAATGGATGACTGAGTCATGACTCATCAGCTCCCTAAGTAATCGATTGAAACGTTGCCCAAGATACAAAACTGGCAGCCCAGGCGCTCATCGGGGGCAGCATCGAGTGCTGTAAGAAAGTCACGCTCTTCGGGGGTATGTGCAGAAATGTTCTCCATCCCCTCAGTGATTTTAACGCGGCATGTGCCGCATGTGCCTGTACGGCAGCCAAAAGTCACATCGGCGCCTGCTGCATCAACCACATCCACAAGTCTGACACCTGCAGGCACTTCCACATCGAGATCTTCCAGCACGAAATGAACACGAGGCTTAATTGCAGTCATTGTCATTCCTCACAGCAACGCAAGAGCCAGATCAACCTGACCTAATGGTGCAGAAATTTGCAGACCCTGAACGCTTTTCTTGATGTCTGCAATGAGTTCAGCCGCTATTTCGATTCCCTGCTTGCGCTGATCTTCCGTTGTTTTGCAGGATGCCATACGTTCTAGAACTTTCTGTGGCACGTACACGCCCGGAACTTCGTTTGCCATAAATTCCGCATTTCGGAGACTCATCAATGGCCAAATTCCAGCGATGATCGGAATGTTAAACTGCGAAGCAAATTCGAGAAAACGCATCAGACTTTGAGAGTCAAAGACAGGCTGGGTGATGGCCCACTGCGCTCCTGCTTCCACTTTATATTTGAATCGTTCAAATTCTTTTGCGAGATCTGGTGCCACCGGATTTGCACCCACGCCAATGGAAAACTCCGTTGAGCGACCGATTGAAGTTCCACCCAAATCAAAGCCGGAGTTCAGGCGTGATGCCATGTTTACGAGGCCAATGGCGTCGACATCAAACACAGCGGTAGCAGTGGGGTAAGGACCAAGCTTAGGCGGATCACCGGTGACACACAACACATTGCGCAACCCCAGACCAGCCGCACCAATAAGGTCACTCTGAATTCCAAGAATGTTGCGATCACGGCATGCGTAATGAAGCACTGTTTCAATGCCCACCCTCTGCTCTATCAGACACGCGGCAGCCAAGGCTGACATGCGCGCGCTCGCCCGAGGACCATCTGGAATATTAATGGCATCAACGCCACGTGCTTTGCATTGCTCTGATCGCTCGAGCAGTTTTTCTGTTTCCAGTCCTTTGGGGGGGAGCAATTCAACCGAGATGACAAATTTACCCGCAGCAAGACTGCTACCCCAGTGCGACTGATTCTTAGGTGTTTGTGGGATTGGTTTTTCTTCTTTGCGCTCGCTCACCTGTGCCGATTGGAAAAACTCTCCGCCCCGTAGAGCGGAGCCCTGCCGAACAGATGCGGCCATAGCGCGAATATGCATTGGGGTGGTTCCACTGCATCCGCCCAAAACACGCACATCCTGCAACAAGGCCTGACGTGCAAATTCACCCATGTATTCAGGGCTCGCCATATATAAGAGCCGTCCGTCGACCTGCCGCGGCAAACCCGCATTAGGCTTGAGGATGAGAGGCTTCCGGGTGGCACTTTTGAGACGCTTTGCAAGCTCCAACAGAGGCGAAGGGCCATTGCCACCATTTACGCCAACCACGTCGGCACCCCATTCGTCGAGCTTTCGAACGAACCATTCAGGCTCGGTACCAAACAAAGTTTGGCCTTCATCGTTGGTCGCCATCATGGCGACAATGGGATAGTCGCCCAGCTCTTTGACTGCTCGAATAGCCTGCTGAATTTCATTCAAATCAGCAAAGCCCTCAAGTACAAATACGTCCACACCACCCTGCTTGAGTGCCTGTGCCTGTTCGAGGAAGAAGTCACGAGCTTCATCAAATGACGTGGGACCCCACGGTTCAATGCGCACACCAAGTGGCCCAAGGCAGCCTGCCACCCACACGTAGTCGCCCGCAATTTCGCGGGCGAGCTGAGCACCACGCAAATTGATCTCAGACAGCTGATTGTCGAGTCCATAATTTTTAAGTTTGAGTCGATTGGCGCTCCATGTGTTGGTCGTAATGACCTGCGCACCCGCCTGAATGTATTGCTTATGAATGGCAGAAATAAGGTCGGGTTGGGACAAGTTCACTTCATCGAACGAGCGATTGATGAAAATCCCTTTCTCATACAGCTGCGAGGCTACGCCGCCGTCAAACAAAAATGCTTGCTTGCCCTCACCGAGCAAATCGCGAAAACGGGATATGCGCTCGCGATGCAGTTGAGTTCCAACTGCATCCGCATGGGAGTGTATAGACATAAAGTGCTCCGGTTTCTCATTTGGCTCTGTGCCAAAAAGTCGTGAACCAGAATCATTGAAAATATACGGATTTGCAACCTTAGGCGGGCCGCATCTCGCAGAACATCAGCGCTCACCGGAAAGCTGCTTGAATGAATCAAAAAACACCCATTCAGCCAACTGTGTCGGTGGAACGAACTGGCAATAATGCATACCGTCCAATTGTAACGGCGCACTTGTCTCAGTTTGCAGACGCGGCAACGTGACAACAGCCTCGCGAGAAGTAGTGTCAATCGACCGGACCGGCTTTGCTGCAATCCAACGGGGGCCTGAGGTCATTTGTACGTCGTGCCCAAATCGAAGCGCTAAGCCACGTCGCTCAAGGCGGGTTGTAAGTTCCGCGGGCAAAAGACGCCGAACTTCTTGGTAGACTTCTTCATTGATAGATCCACACGAATTGAGCTCATGAGTGTCGTGCGCAGCGAGTGCCTTCGCCCTTTGCCTGAGCGCCTCAGCACTCTTGAGCTTGCACGAAAGCCGCGTGAATGCGCGAGACTTAATCGAAAGATCGAGTGGATTGAAAGGCCTGTCCTGTGTTTGGACTGCCTGCACACGGAACCTGTCCACGCCCAGCTGCTCAATGGTCGGCTTAGCAAAAACAAACCCTGGTACGCTCTCAACCATTCTGACAACCACTTCCCACGAAACAGAACTCGGCTGCTGGGGGAGCAGTTTTTTTTGAGCCATGAGGCAAGCTGTTTCATCGAGTTGAGTGACCTTATCCCATGCTTTTGCCCAAGTGCGTGTGTCAGCAACAAGGCTACGCCATTGTGGCTGATACTGCGCGTGAAAATCTGAGTGGGGTGTCATGAGGAGTACTTCTGACCAAAAACCTCCAACAGCGCGCGCAATTTCGGTATGCGCAGTTGCAAGATCGAGCTCACTTTCCAGATCTCCTGCTTGCCATGCCCCATTGGCAAAGTCGGAATGATTGACCCCGGGAAGCACAACGACGCGCTGCATTGAGCAGCGCTTTGCATCGGGACTTCCTGCAACAACACCCTCGCACTCGAGAACTGTATCCAAAACCCGCGTGATCCGTGTGAGACCATCCCATTCACCAGCCAATACTAGTGTAGGTATTTCCGCACGACGCAAGCCGGAACCGAGCCGAAGAATATCATGCGCGGGATAGGCGCCCATGAGCAGAACACCACCCAGTTTTTCGTGAGCGGGGAGCTCTTGAAGAATGATGCCGGCCATGGAGTGACCGCCAATCAAGAAACGTTCGTCGGCAATCGACTCATCGGATTTGGCTCGAACAACTGCCTTGAAGTGTCGCAAGGCTGCTGTCATCTGAAACGGCTCAGGCCAGTTCCCCACATAACTTGCGATACCGACAGCAAGTGCAACAGGTGACTCTTCCTGAATCCGACGCGCCAACTGTCTGTACTCATCTGGTTGACGCTGTGCGCCCGGATTCAGTAGCAAACCCCACTCGGGAGAACTTTCTGGCCAAATCACCTCAACATCCGCCCGACCCACTGAGGCAAATGCAGCGCAAACTACAAATGCGACGCATACGAGAACGAAACGGACTGCGTTGCAGCAAGTGGATTGCGTTGACATTGAAGTTCTCCAAAAAGGGAAGCTGTGAATGAAACGTCTTCCTGTGCAAAGACGCTAGCAGACACCCTCTCTCCGATCGAGTTTTTTTGACCCAAACCGATAGACCCACAGAGAAGGCTCCGGAATAATGGGAATACCAGCAAAGCAGCGAGCTTAATCATGCTATACTTTGTTGCACTGAACAGGTGGTGTCATGAAAGTTTTCTACGATCCGGTGCAAAAAACTCATGTGCTCTCGCATGAGATCATCGCCGGAAAGAGGTTCCGCCACCATGAGCGACGCGCTCGGATTGACATGATCCGAAAACAGCTGCGTGCCAACGGCAGCTTTCAATTTATTGTTCCTGAACCACTTCCACTCGACGCAGTTCTTGCGGTTCATGATGAGCCCTATGTGCGCTTTCTCGAAAGCTCGCAAATGCTCTCCAAAGATGAGATCATCTGGCCCTACGTATTCCCCTGTGACCGACGAGTTCCTGTTTATGAACCCGTGACAGTTTTCACTGCAGGATATTATTGCTTCGACGTCGGGACGCCCATCATGAGCGACACCTGGCAAGCAGCCATTGCAGCGGCTTCTGGTGCCTACTCAGCCGCAAAGCATTTGAAAAAAACCGGCGAAGCGAGTTACGCACTTGCGCGTCCGCCCGGCCACCATGCCGCCGCATCCCTTTTTGGCGGGTACTGCTACCTCAACAATGCGGCCATCGCAGCGCGCTATCTCTCTCAATACGGCAAGGTGCTCATCATCGACTTCGACTACCACCACGGCAATGGGACTCAGTCGATTTTCTACGATGATCCGAGCGTTTTTTACCTGAGTTTGCATGGCAATCCTGCCATTGAATACCCTTATTTCACGGGTTTTGAGCAGGAAATCGGCATCGATGACGGAATTGGCTATACGCTCAATTGTCCGCTCGAACCTCACTGCAGTTCACAAGAATATTTTGATGCTTTCAACGTATCGCTGGAGCGCGCACTTAATAAAATGAATCCGAGTTATATTGTGTGCTCTTGCGGATTCGATGTTGCAGAAGACGATCCCCTTGGCCATTTCAATATTTCGCCAGAACAGTTTCAGAGTCTCGGCAGCATCATTAGGTCGTTAAATAAGCCAACGCTCCACGTGCAGGAGGGGGGCTATTTAGTTGAGCGTCTCGGCATCAACGTTGAAGCATTTCTCACAGCTTTCCTGTGAAACTATCAAATTCGGTGCACAAACATCGACACAACACACTTGTAGCCTAAGTCGGGCTCAAGCTCGCGCCTTAAACCAATGCGAAGCTCTTCACTCAAAGTTGACTCGCTCCATTGACTCTTCCTCTGTCCACGATGCAAATCACGAAACACAGAAGCAAGCGACTTCCTCACTTTTTCTTCGGATACGTTCACGCCGCGAACAAAGATTTTTGGTTCATCAAGCATGCGTGTGAGAGTGCTGTCTGCCACAAATGAAACCTCGACGATACCATTTTTTGCAAGCATCGCACGCGTTCTCACAACATCGCTATTGCCCGGAATCACACGCTCACTTCCGACAAAATCGCGGCCCGAATCCCATCGATCGGTCACTCCGAGAGCTTTGGGAGCAATTGTCAGTACATCTCCGTTCTCGACCAGATGACAATTTTCGGGAGCTACGCCAGCACTTTGAGCAACAGTGATGTGCTGTACCAAATTCCTAAACTCACCATGCAGAGGCATAAAAAGTTTAGGCTTTACAAGCGATATGCAGTCAGCCAGGTCTTGCGAATATCCATGTCCGCTGACGTGTACGTCTGCTTCTTTTCCTGTCAGCACTCGACAACCCAGACGCCAAAACTGATTGATAAGAGCACCAATTGACTTTTCATTACCGGGAATTGATCGGGCAGACAAAATAACAAGATCGTTCCCATCGAGCCGAATGTTGTCCACACTTCCGTATGCCAATCTGCTTGCACCCGAGAATACCTCACCTTGAGTACCAGTGCACAGCACACAAACCTGCGACGGCTCAAGCATTTTCAAATCATCCTGAGAAACGACCAAGTCGTCGTCTATGTCGGTGAGCATCCCAAGGCGTCGCGAAATTTGGTAATTTCGAACGAGAGACCGACCCAGTAAAAAAACTTTTCGTCCACTCTTTTTTGCCGCATGAAAAGCACTCTGGACACGCCAGATATTGCTGGCGAAGGTTGCCACAACAATACGGCCTTGCACACCATAAAATAGCTTCTCAAGACTTTGAGCGACAAGCTTTTCCTCTTTGTCGGTGCCGGGCACAAAAACATTTGTTGAATCTGCGGTCATGAGCAGTGTTTCACGGCCTTTGGTGATCCTCTCAAGATTGTCGAGAGTGACAGAACCTTCTGGTGCTGAGCGATCAATTCTATAATCACCCGTGTGCAGCAGATTTCCATACTTACTTTCCAAATAAAGGCCACAGGCATCCGGTATGCTATGATTTACAGGAAAAGGTGTCACAGCAACTTGTCTAAAAGTTACTTTCTGCCACGGCTGCCAGATGTGAATTTCTGGCGCTTCCAGTCCAAGGCCTGAAAACTTTTCTTTAATAAGTTCAGCAGTGAACTCTGTCGTGTATATGGGTGCCGGAAACTCGGGGTAGAGATATGGAAGTGCTCCAATATGATCTTCATGCCCATGAGTTATGAGCCAAGCGGAGGGCTGAATTCTTTGCTGACGAACACTCTCCATTGAGGGAAATATCAGATCAATTCCCGGATAGTGCTCGTCTGCAAACAAAATTCCACAATCGACAAAAAACCAAGAGTCATCGATA
>JBEAPS010000143.1:0-16725 GCA_041164285.1 Pseudomonadota bacterium | reverse complement strand
AGTCGAGATTCCGATCCCGTAGGCGGCACCCGCGGCAACGGGAACAAATTGGATCTCCGAGTCGGCCTGTGGTGCCGGCTTGTTCTCCGTTTTGCAGGAAGACATAAGTGACATTGCGATGATAGATATTGAGACAACGGCTTCGATTTTCATAAAACCCTGAGCCCCCCACTGTTTTGGTGGGTATCGGAGCCAGAGGGTAAGTGTTGAGCTCTAATTTGTGACAACTACCGTTTAAGGCTTATCTCCAAAAGAACTTCTAGGCATCGATCTTGTTCGTATAAATATCTGATTGTATTGATATTTTTTGAGGGATTTAATTTTTTTTGGCCAACTACGACATAACAAGTAGGGAGAGCTGAACAAAAGGAGATTTGAGGAGCTCTTCTCGTGCGCGAGCCCGACTTAGACCAGATGGCGTGGATTCCTCTGGTGGGGTCATTCAGGGGGGAACGGGGGGAAAAATGGAACCTCGTTGCGATTCGTCTTAAGGCCTGTGTGCCTTGTTTTAGGAGCCCATCCGGTGTGTGAACCGCCCGGATGGGCTTTTTATTTCTCGAATCGCAAAGACAATCACTTTTTTTGAAGCTCAAGCAGTGGAACATTAGCCACAGATGCCAGCAATTATCTATGGGAGCGTCGGTGAACAAATTCATTGTTTGGTGGATCAAGAGAGACCTTAGGGTCGCAGACAATATTGCTTTGCATGAGGCGGTTGGTCTGTCGCGTGAGTCTGGGCGTCCTCTTGTTGCTGTATGGCTTTGCGAACCCGATGCACTTTCAGCTCCCGAATTTCATATTCGAAGAGAGCGCTTTGCTTATGAATGTCTTCAGGACCTCGAACCAAGTCTGCGCTCTCTCAATGTTCCTTTGATGCTTATTGAGGGGTCAGCGGAAAGAACTTTCGAATGTTTGGCTGATGAGGGTATGACACATCTTTTCTCGCATGAAGAAACAGGGGTGTTATGGACCTTTGAGCGGGACAAGAAGGTTAAAATTATTTGCAGGAATAGGGGAGTGCATTGGCGCGAGTTTCCCACGAATGGAGTCGTACGTGGTTTGAAAAGTAGGGACCGATGGCAGGATCACTATCAAGTACGCATTCTTTCCAGTCCCTTAGGTCTTCCATGTGAATCTGCAGCTTTGTCACCAAATTTAATTGAACAGCTCATTTACCTTGAGAAAGGCGCATTAAGAATTTTCCCTTGGCATCTCAGAATACAATCAAAAATCGCAAAATCAGCATCGAAATGTACACTCGTCCAGCAGCGTGGCGGTGAGAGTATTGCACACAAGTTGTTGCAGCGATTCCTGCAGCCCAAAGTTCATTCGTCTTACGTAAAATCACTGTCGAAACCACAAGAGGCACAGTATTTTAGTTCAAGGTTGTCCCCATATTTGGCATTTGGTTGCATTTCATCTCGACAAGTTGTTTCGCAGATCAATTTGGCAAAATTGAGTTCTCAACATTTTGGGCGAAGTTTGAACGCTTTTCAGAGTCGACTGGCTTGGCGCTGCCACTTCATGCAGAAACTTGAAAATTTCTCTGAAATGGAAAATTCTGAGCAGAATTCAGCGCTTAAAAACTTGAGAGCAGAGATGAGTTCGGAGGAGTTTGAGCGATGGAGCTCAGGCCAGACGGGTGTTCCACTCGTTGATGCATGTTTGAGGAGTGTGCATCAAACTGGCTTTTTAAACTTCCGAATGCGAGCAATGCTTATGAGTTTTGCGACTCATTTAATGTGGAGAGACTGGCGCGCTCCGTCTTGGGATTTGGCCAGATCGTTTCTGGACTTTGAGCCAGGCATTCATTTTTCTCAAGTTCAAATGCAGGCAGCTGTCACAGGAAATAACCAAATCAGAATATACAATCCGTTGAAACAGTCATTGGATCAAGACCCTGATGCAAAATTTATAAGGCACTGGGTACCAGAATTGCGTTTGCTTTCAACTGAGGAAATTCACGCTCTGCAGAATTTTCCACGAAACTACCCCAAACCCATTGTTGATTTAGATGCGGCTATGATTTCTGCGCGCGAGCATCTCTTCAAAGTATTTAAAAGTGCAGCAGTTCGGCTGGAAGCAAAGAATGTCCAAGAAAAGCTTGGCAGTCGGGGAGGTTCGTTGTCTTGGCGCGGGCGTTCCTCCAGAGGGAAAACAAAAAGAGTTCAAGACATTCAAAGTGATCAGCCGACTCTATTTGACGATGGTGAGGCTTATGAAAGTTAAGGTTGTGTTCTTTTTCTTATTTAATTAAACACTTAGGATAAACTGAAGACTCTGCTCTATTCTGCCGATACGCCCCGAAAATCGGGGCGTTGGATGAGAGTCATTATTTATTTGGGATTACTTTTTGCATTAGCTGCTTGCCGCAATCGCAATGGCGGGCTTGAGAGTGAAGCGGCAAGTGTTCAAAGTTCCCAGCAGTCCATTGCGTTCATCCGCTCTTTTGTCGAGAGCAAACTGAGGCAGCAAGGAAGAGAGCCGAGTGAACTCTTCTCATTTGAAGGCCATTGCTTGGACTACTCGGCGCTATGGATTAAAATTTTCAGCGATTCGGGAATTAAGGTGGCTCTCCAGCAGACAAGCGGAGTTTACTATCCGAAAGTAAATGGCAAGTCGGTTCAGAGAACTCCAACTCACTTTTTCTTGGCTGTGAATCCGGACAGTGCAGATGAAATAATCATTGATCCCACTTACGGGCAGTTCTTTGCTGAAGCTGAGCGTCTAGATTTGCGTCCCGTGCTCGTTGCGACAAAGGAAGAAGTGTTCGCTGTTTATTCGTGAAATGCTCGGAGTTTGCGGATGAATGTTTTTGGTGACGAACATACGGGAGAATATGATTAACGCGATGTCGCAGAAATGCTATATTCCCTCGGCAGTCACGCTAAAAACCGAACAAACATGGGTTATTGATATAAGATTAATTCAAAGAATCTCATCCCAGCTTGCACTCGTTGCGAAGGCAGCATTGAGTTGACCCACGTGTGAGTAACATTGTGGAAAGTTTCCAGTCTGTCGAGCATTTTCTGTGTCAAAATGCTCGGACAATAGTCCGAGATGATTGGCTGCTCGTGTGGCGCGTGTGAGAATGTCTTTGGCTTCCTGAATCTCCCCGATGCGCACGAGTGCCTCAACAAGCCAGTAGGTACAAATCAGAAATGCATGTTTTGGGTTTCCAAAATCATCATTTCTTTTATAGCGATACATGAAAACTTTGAGCTCTGAATCGGCCTCATTAATACCAAGCTGATCACGCAAATACAGAACGGTAGTTTTGTTGATTTTATCGTCAACAAATCTCAGAATGGGCAACAAAAGCATGGCTGCATCGGGCGATTTGTCGTCAGGGCTATTAAACACGACGTCGTTTTCTGCGGACACTCTAAGTTCTGCTGCGGCTTCTGCGCACCAACGTTGAATGTCTTCTAGACGTCCCTGAATCCGACCGGAAGACAAAAGCTTGCTGTAGCGATCTAAGCCTGCCCATGACATAAGAAGGGTGAACGAGTGACGCTTCCAACCATTACGGTGCTCCCATAGCCCGGCATCAGCCTCGTGCAGTGAACGGTGCGCACGTGATGCAAGAAGTTGAAATAGACTACTGTACTTGTCTGCACGCATATCGCTAAATCGGTCGTCGAAATAGATGGGGGCAAGGATGAGGAGAATTTCTCCATAAACATCATTTTGTACGTGTTCTGCAGCCTGATTTCCTACCCGTACGGGCAAGCTTTTTTCGTATCCTTTCCATGTGCTGAGCTCTTCTTCAGGCAAAGGAAGCGTACCGTCGAGACGATACACAGGACGTAGATCTCCTTTTGCATCACTACTAACTACATTGCTGATAAACCTCAGAAGCCCCTCGAGCTCCTCATAGTGTCCTAGCCTATAGAGCGCCGACACAGTGAAACAGGCATCACGTAACCAGCAAAAACGGTAGTCCCAATTTCTCACTCCTCCGAGTTCTTCGGGTAGGCTAGTTGTAATGGATGCAAGAATTGCGCCCGTATCTTCGTAGCAATGCAGCTTGAGAACTAGGGCGGAGCGAATGGACTGTTGCTGAAATCCACTTGGGATTGAGCAGTGTTTCACCCAAGACTGCCAATAGTGCATCGTTTTGAGCAGGAAAGACTCGCATGTTGCAGGGAGATTATCTTCAACAGGCAAACCCCAACTCAGTGCGAAATAGTAGGTTTGCGGAATGTCTGAAGGGATATTGTCTATGAGATATGTGAGAGGCATGTTGGTCGAAAGACGCAGTTCATCTTCCAGGCCAACAAATTGAATATGGCTGTTTCCGCGTCGCATTGGGATGATTTCTTTGCTCCAACCTTTTGTTGGATTACAAGTGACTTTTATTTTTGGAGACCCTGAAATGACGCGAACAATGCGAATGATCATGTTGGGACGGTAATATCGCCCATATTGTTCAAACCGAGGAGCAAAATCGACGACCGCAAATGAATTGCCTTTGTCGTCAAAAAAAATTGTCTCCAGAATATTCGTATTTTCAATATACTGTTGGCTCAATTGCATGGAAGAAGCGGGAGCTATTTTAAAGTGACCGGCATTTTTATCGAGAAGCTTAGCAAACAGCGGGGGAGAGTCTGGCCGTGGAAAGCAGCACCAATCGATAGATGCATCATTACTTACGAGCGCTGAAATTTGGCAATTTCCGATCATTCCATAATTGTACACTGCTCAAGTCCCCGTCATGCTTTGAAGGTTCCATAATCTAAGTATACACAGAGCAGAGCATTATCCGAAACAATTCATTTTGTGCTTTCCAACAAAAAGTCTAGCAGCCTCTGAATTTCAAACTGTGTTTCGATATAATACTCAGCTGAAAGAAGTGGGTTTAAACCTACTTTCACGGAGAAAATATTTTTACTCTTTGCTGCGAAAATGAATTCGTCCGTAATATCGTCGCCAACGAAGAATGCTCTCTCCAGATTCAAACTCCTCATAACCGCATTAATGGCTCCCAGCTTGTTAGGCATTCCATTTGGGATTAAATTTATGACATTCTTCCCATATATGACTTCTGGGACTGGGTTCAATAACTTACACTTTGCTTGAAGCTTAGTTGGTAAATCGTGACTCGATGCTCTGGTTCTGTAATGAACTGCAAGTGAGAATTCTTTGTTTTCAATCCAAACACGGTGGAGTCCTTCGAGCTGAGAGCTAAGTTGTGTTATCCAGGTTTCAGTTGTACTTCTAGCATAGGCTAGAAAATCATCCGAGACGTCGGGATGTCCCTCCATTCCATGACTGCCTACGACTTTATGTATTTCGCTTGGAAGCCGGCTTTGAACATCCCCTACCGATCTGCCTGTTAGAATGACTGTTTTTTTTCGGTTGGCTAGAGCTTGAAGTCGTCTAAAAACTTCCAAAGTCATTGCGGCGTAGTTTGGATTGTCAACAATGGGCGCTAATGTGCCGTCAAAGTCAAAGGCAAAAAGCACTTCTTTCTCGGAGCTTAAAAATTTCTTGAGTTGTAGCAGTCCAGAGTCTGAAAAAATGTTAGTGAATTTTTGCACGCCTATCCTTTTGAGTCCAAATAACTCTCAATAACCCGCGCCCACCGACGTGAATTTTCGTTCGAACATTGAGCGTCGCCTTACTATTGCAGCGTCTATGAGCATCTTACCAGCCCAGCGATAAATATTGAACTCTCGAACATAGTTACGCATGGCATGCATTCTCTCCTGTTGTTCATTGTCTGGCATTTTTATCGCTGCCAATAGAGCATTTGCACAGTGCTCGACATCGTATGGATTGACAATGAGTGCTTCTGTGAGTTCGCGCGAAGCACCTGCAAACATGCTTAGTATGAGAACGCCACGTTCATCATCTCTACTTGCAATGAATTCCTTTGAGACAAGATTCATGCCGTCATGAAGACTCGACACAAAGCATAAGTCAACTGCTCTCATGTACCTATAGACAGCCTCTGGCTCGTGGTGTTTAGCAAGAAGGATGATGGGAGGTGCTCCTTTGTCTTTGTACTTCTCATTGATTGATTTGGCTAAGTCATGCACATCCTTTTCAAACTGCTTATACGCGGCAATTGTGCTTCTAGACGGTGCTGCGATCTGAATAAACGTGAATTTTCCGATCAGGTGTGGCTGGAGTTCTAGCAACCTTTCGACACTTCTAAAGCGTTCCAAGATGCCTTTCGAGTAATCCATTCGATCGATACCAAGACCAAGTTGAGTATCAAGTGGGAGATTGTGAAGTATTCTTATCTCTTCACGGCATTGGTTTCTGTCTGGAACATTTTGCATGAGTCGCGGCAGCCACTCGATAGATATGGGATACGACTTCACAAGACAGTTGTTTCCGCCGTATGAAATAGATGAGGTTTCGCGATCGATTCTACTCTCAAGATATCTGTCGATACTTTCGAGAAAATTATTTCTGTGAAAGCGAATGTGGAATCCAACTATACTGCTTCCCATGAGTCCTTCGAGAATTTCCTCGCGCCATGGGCAAATGCCGAATGCTTCAGGGTTTGGCCAAGGTATGTGCCAGAACGTTATGATGGTGGCTTCTGGTAACTTATTTCTAACCATGCGAGGCACAAGTGCGAGGTGGTAGTCTTGGACAAGTACAATCGGCGATTTACTCTTTGAGGCACTCACAATTGCATCTGCGAACTTTTGATTCACTCGTACATACTGTTCCCAATCATTTACACGAAACACTGGACGTGTATGCGCTATATGACAAAGAGGCCAAAGCCCCTCATTTGAAAAGCCATAGTAATATCCATCTTCTTCCTCTTGTGTCAGCCATACTCTTTTGAGTTTATATTCAGGGGCACTGGGAGGAACTGAAACACAATCCTCGGAGTCAACATATTCGGAATCAGCATTTCCGTTGCCATGTGCCACCCAAATTCCCTGACAGGCACGCAATATGGGTTCCAATGCTGTTACGAGGCCCGATGCGGGAAAGAGCACTTTCACTTCGCCATCGGTTCGCTGATGGATGTATGGTTGGCGGTTACTGACGACAATGACCTCGCTACCGGCCAATTCTTGGTTAATAACATTGCGGAGCGTTTGTGGTGTCCAGGCGAGCTGCAAGTCGTCACGAATAGCTCTATTTGCGTGCAGATCGCGCATCATACTTCGCAAATCGCTCAGGAGTGGCTGTAGCTCTGTATTTTTTGCAGCGACAGGCTCCGTTGTGTCCGGTACCAAGCTGACCCGTGAAACAACATCTCGCACAGACTTAAGCCATCCCCTGTAACTCCATCGTGACACCCAAACCGTCACGATCGAAATGAGAATTGCCAGAATTAAGTATACAAAAAACAGAAACTTTTTTAGTTCATCAAATCGTTTTTGAACAAAGCCCATGTCATGTATGAGCACCATTTTAGCGGTGAATGTTTCTTCAATTTGCGGCAATTGTTCCAGAGCGATCTGTCTTCGAATGACTAGTGGAGCTACTGAGGTATTAAAGGTTCCTGAGGCCGTCACTACTAGATTCGACGTATGGATTTCCAAATTTTCAATGTCACTGCATTTAAGATCCTTCGGAAAGAGGCTCGTTGACTCTTGAATCTTTCCTTCTTTGCAAAGTGCTATAGCGAAAACGCGTTCACTATCCGCAATGCGCTGAAGAGTCTCTGTTCGTCTCTTCTTCCCGCTTTTCAAGTTGTCAAATGCAGACTCAGATAGGCTTTGCTCAAGAGTGGCCAGCACAAACTGACTGCGAATTTCTGCATCTCGCTCGAACCATCTTGAAGTAAGAAACTGAATTAAGGGCAGGCTTGAATAAGCAATAATGCTGAGAATGATGAGCAATGGAATCGCAAATCGTAATGAGTTTTTCAATTGAATCATTCCTTTTGCGTGGACGAAAGTGTCTCAATAACTATTAAATGGATCGAAAATATCGTAATTGCCATGCTTGACACGTGTATTTTATAAGCATTGCTATACGCTAACAAGTTCTTGTCGTTGAGAGAGACATCTATGCTAATTTACTAAAGTGGAAATAGATAATTGTTATGTTAAGGGAATATTTCACATGAGTGAGACCTGCACCCGGCTCTTATGCGATTTTTGGCTGGAAAGAGAGAATTTTTTTGCCAATGTTTTTAATGATGGTTTTGTTTCTTGGAGAGTCTTGCGCTGTCACTGCTAAGCATGACTTCCAGAAACCAGATTTTGGCCCGATGCAGTGAACTCTTTTTAACCTCATTGCATCTTCTGCGTACAAACTAGGAAGAAAACTGAATCCCACCCCTTCGGCGACAACTCTAATAATTGAAGAAAGTGATGAGCTTTCTAGTCGGCAGTGCTTTCGGATAAGCCGTCTTGCAAGATATGAGTCGATTTCATTTCGTAATGTGAATCCCTGTGAAGGTAAGACAAGATCGACTGGGAGAGCGTCTAAAATTCTTGAAAACTCACTGCTAGAGTAATCAGTCACTCTTCTAAATGTCGAAGACAAGCTTCCATATTGAGCAATGATGTGCACCGGCAGTTCGAACGTTTTAACGAGAAACTGCGGGGTTTCTGACGGTATGCTCGCCGAGAATACGAAGTCTAGATTTCCGTTTGCTAGATTGACTTGCGCATCTTCGTTGTTGCATCTGATAAGGTGTACAGTTTCCGATGCGCCTGAATGTTCATTTGTAATGTGTTCTGCCATGAGTTCACTGATGAACGGAAACTCAACTTCGTCCGAAACGCCGACCTTAATTGTTGAATCTGTTCCTGCGTGAGGTGCAACTGCGATTGCATGTATTTTCGATGCAAACAGAAACATCTGCGATGAAATGGCAAATATTTTTCGCCCAACCGCTGTTAATTCCAATATTCGCCCAGTGCGAATAAAAAGTGGAGCGGATATACTCTTTTCGAATTCTTTCAACTGTGCACTGAGGGTTGGTTGAGATATATTCAGAGCTTTCGCAGCTGCAGTGATGCTTCCTGCTGTTGCAATACAGTGGAAGTAATACAGATGGTTGTAGTTCAATTTTTTTCTCCAATTCTCTACATGACCAATGTATCAGTTTCTTTGACATTTATTTTTATAATTGTTTCTGGAAAGTTTACATAAATGTGAGAACATTTCAATTGTGAAGTATTTTGGAGCATGTCTTATGGTGTTCAGCAACTATCAAAAATTCTTTTCCCTTCGGGTAGTAATGATAGTCGTTGTTGTTTTTGTATTGTTCAGGCATGCAAAGACGACGGTAGACAATTTCAATAAAGAGGGTTCTTTTTTTCCATCAGTTACACTTGTTGGATCGAAAAAAGAGATAGTTAAATTTCCAATTGATGACGGTCGATCTTGGGTTGGTCTTTTTTGGTCGGTGCATTGTGGTCCTTGTCGAGTTGAAATGGAGCTTATTCAAAAGGCAATTAACAGTGGTTACATTCCTTCCGATCGGGTTTATGCGATTCATATAGGTGGTGATTCCGACTCTGTGGGTGCTCACATGACAAAGCACGGCTTTACATTTCCATTTTTAGTTGATCCTCGTGGGGAATTGTCTGGACTTCTGGGTGTTGCGTTAACGCCCACATCGTTTTTAGTAGAAAAAGACCGCAAGATTCTTTGGGCGTCCAGCGGACTAGGTGTCACCCATGTGTTTCGAATGTCCAATCATTTGAAATAGGAAGTATCACTGAATGCAACACTTCAGTTGAGTCTTCTGCTTTCCATCCGTGTGTTGTCACGTTTTTGTAGCCTTGCCGTTGTGTCCTTTGGTTTTTCCGTGAATCATGTAGCGATGCTGATGGTGCCAGTCCTGATGAATTGTACTGCAGGAGTTCAGTTTGATTCGCGTTTTGGTTATTCTTACAGTTTTGGCCTACACTTCTGAAGCGATTGCCGACACACGGTTGCGTGATGAGGTGGTTCCTCTCCCAAATTTAACCGAGCGCTTTCTTGGCTCCATTGGCTCTACTTTTGGAGCTCAGGCGTTGGCGACGATGGGTCTTGACTCAGTGGACTCCAACAGCAATGGTCAAAGTGCCCGCCGCGCGTTTGTTGCTTATGGGTTAGCTTCTCGTTCACGATTTCGTTTAGGAGAAAAGCTGGTCATTGATTCTGGTTTTTTTGGAACTTTCTCAGAGGCTGAATCTGACTTTCTATATGACACGAGTTGGTCGAGGCAGGAGCGCCGGTCAGAGGTTTCGTCGGATTTGATTGGACGATTCAGTTTGAGTGATGGAGTTAGTCTCGGTGGTGGTGTCAATTATGTTTACGCTCCAAAGTCTGTGGATAGTTTTTCCTTTTCAGATCTGTCGGCAGAGGTCATTTCGGGACCTGCGGAGATATTTGCAACTGAATTGATTGTTACGAAATCTGGGTCTGGCTGGTCAGCAGGTTTTGGATGGCGGGAAAAAAAGAAATCGTCAAGACGAGTGACGAGATCTTCTGCGGAAGAGATTTCGGAGATGTTCGACGATGTGGGTTTTGATGAACAGATTTCCGCTGGTGTTGTAACTCAGCTTCGGAGTGGTCACGAATTAGTCCTAGATGTAAGAACGGGTGCATCTGAGTCAGATTTTACGAGTTTACCTGGATCGGACGGAAAGAGTCAGTTGGATCCTCAGCGACGGTATGAGGTTTTGAGTATCTATTCTCTTGATGATTCCGGTTCTCAAAGATTTTCCGTGGGGCTTGGGTATAGAACGATCGGTTACTCAAATCAAACGAATGTTTCGCCTCAGAATATTCCCCTTTGGACATTGCTGCTTCGAGATAAGTTGAAATTTGCCGGAGCTGTTGGACAGGTAGATGCAATTGTTGGCTTTGGTGAGGATATGCAAAGTCTTCCTGACTTCAATGCAAGCTACCGCCGTATACTCGTGACACTTCAGGCAGGGGTTGTTTTGTAACATGATGTACCTGTTGTTTCATTTCAGACCTTCAAAAAAACTATTTTGCATTTTAGTTCACGTGTGTACTGGTGTCTTTTTTTTCTCGGGGTGTAAGCTCAAACGCACACTCATTGAGGACTCCGCTGCTCCTGTGTTGGATGAAGTTCCTTTTGCAAAGGCGGGAGGAGAAATTGGTGCAACTCTCACTCAAGTGCATGGAAGTTCATTTCAGTCGGCACCAGCAGCTGTGCGGCCGGATCCCGATCTTTTTGCGCGTAGGTTGTTAAAGTTGTTTCGCCCTGACGGAAATACATTCGCTCGACAGCTAGGTCAGGTTGAGGAATATCGTCTGATGTTAGGTGGAGCTTCAGATGACTTTAGAACTGTCCCTCAGTCGGGCTACGATTCAACGTCGCTTTTGACTCTGCAGAAGGTAGCGCGACTGATCTGCGTGTCAATTGTTGCACCCAATTCTTCTCAACATCCAGGATGGGTGAGTGTTCTTCCAAACCCGCCCTCCGAAGTGGGTCCAAATGTGAAGTTTTTAATGAGCAGGATGCTTGGACTGAATGAGTCAGCTCTGAATATTTCGTCAGTGTCTGAGTTGACTGAGCTTGTTAACGCATTCGCTGAGGATGGAGTCGTGATAGACCTGAGTTATGTGAATGCATGCACTGCCATTGCTCTTGATGGTGAGGCACTTTTGTTATGAGATATTTGGGTGCTTTAGTTTTTTTCTTGCTGTCCTCATATTGCTATACTACAGCATTTGCTGTTCCGTCTCGGAGTGTTCGAAGAGCTGCTTATTTGCTTGCTGGACGCATGCCAACTGAATCTGAGTTGTCGGTAGCGAGTGCAAATGTTGATGGCTATCGCTCTTACGTACGTTCTCTCATCAATAGTCCAGACTTTTACGACGCAATGCTTCGCTATCACGAACGTCAGTTTGGCGTTGGTCTGCCCTCGGAATACTTGGAGGAGCTCCAAAGCGATGGTTTCGACGGGACCTCGCAAAAGGCGCCCACACTTATGTGCTCCAGAGGTCAAGGCGGCGCGCTTGGTTGTGGTTGGCGGAGCTTCGACAAGAGGACTATTGCACAGTGCCGGAAGTCTGAGCAGCAGCCAGTGGCCCCATTCTGGAAGTCGGGTTTGGTATTATGGGTGTGTCCAAATGTTGTGAATGTTTGCAGCTCTGACTTGAGCAAATGTGTGATTGAGTTTGATGGCGGTGTCGAGGCGGCTGCAACAGAGATTGGCACGACGGATGTCTTCGATTCTAAGCGCAGCCTTCTGAAGAGCCTCAGTAGACAGGCGGCAGGTATTGCTACTGCTGTTGTTGTTGAAAATTACCCTTACACAAAGGTCCTAGCACCAGGGCTGACTGCAGTTGATGGAATCCTGGCCTCATCACTGCTTCAGAAATTTCAAATTGATGTTGATAAACTGCATGTAAATGAAAATTTGCTTCGGCAATTGAAAGCTGTGCCAGCGACGCAGTCGAGGTTCTCGCTTGTTTATACTGGGAATTCATATGAAACAGCTGGGATCCTGACGACATTTGGATGGTTGCGTCGGTATGAAAAAAACAGAACGCGTGCGAATCAACTTTATGAAAGGTTGATGTGTCGCAAGTTTACCTCAGAGCTGCCGCGTGTTTTTCCACAAGATCCTGGCAATCTAAGAACCACTGAAGGATGCAGTGGCTGTCATTCGGTGCTTGACCCATTGGCAGATTTTTTTGCTGTATGGGGAGAGGGTGGTTCGCTTTACGATTCAACTGGTGTCGGAGTGTCCACTACGTTTATCGGAAAGGCAGGGAGCTCGTTGGCTGATTTGGCAGATATCATTACAAATGATGAAGCTTTTGCTGCTTGCACCGTGAATCATGCATTTGAATGGTTGTCTGGTAGATCTTTCAGGCAAGCTGAGTCGGGCTTACGTGAGAAACTGACAGGTTACTTTATCGAGACTAATTTCAGCTTCAAAGAGCTTATGTACGCGATCGCAACTCATCCCGATTTTTTGCAAAATGCCCGCTCAGATGCGAACGTAACTGATCCACTGGAACAACCGGCAGTGGGTAAGGTTCCTGAGCCAGCTCTTCCTGAGTGCACGACAACAGTCAATTTCAACACCGATATTCAGCCGCTGATATCACAGTGCACCTCTTGTCATTATTCAAATTCTCCTCGGCAGGCTCTGGAGACAGAGTCCAATTGGAAGACCTGGGGCACTCAGGCTGTTTCGATGATGTCTGTCGGGCAAATGCCACCCGGAATGCAAGGAGCGCCTGTTTCAGGAGGGATTTATAACTTGAAAGAGGCGGTGCGTTGTTGGCTCAAGCAGAACCCATGAATAGGAAAAAATGTTGTGTGTGAGAATATTCTGCGCAGAAATCTTATTAAAAGCACACTTTCGCTTTCTGCGAGTGTTGTTGCGAGCCGCTGGCTTTCACCTATTAATGGCTTTGCGCAAGTGGGATCCGAAGACTTTCCTGTACTCAAGAAGCTTGTTTGGATACACATGTCTGGTGGTTGGGATATTCTAGAAACCGTTGATCCTAAATCACAATCGACTGCAAAATTAGATATAATGTATGACTTTAGTCTAGCTCCACGCCTGAATGGCGCAAGCCAAGATGTTCGGCTCGGGCGTTGGATGGCAAAGACTGCCGCACATGGTTCAGACATTGTGGTTGTGCGCGGACTTGCGATGGGGACAACTTCGCATGATGCGGGAAGTGTTTATGCAGACACTGGAGTTCTTTCCAATAGTGGGAACGTGAATGCTGCAAGTATTCCTGCTATTGTTGCTTCGCAGAGTGTGGTGACTATTCCATTAATTCAGGTGGGTGGTGGAAACACACCTAAAACGGATCGTGGATTATTGAAGCCAGTTTCAATTGTGCGGGCGCAGGAACTTGAGCTCTACAGGAAACTTTTTCCGGGTAGTGCGGATGAGCGAGATGCCAGCCAACGCATTATCGAGTACTCGAGGAGATCTCTCCTAAGATTACAGTCTGTAACAGGTTCACACGATCGTCTAACAGAAATTGAGGCTGCCAGAAGTAAAATTCAGGCTCAAATAGAGGCAGATGTTGGGAGCAAATTACTTTTAACTGATGAAGATAGACTTCCTTTTGAACAAAATTCAGAAAGCGAGGTTTCGCGCGATAGAGCGAATTTAATTTCAAACTTTGCGCTTGTGATTAAACTTCTCAAAAATCAATTAGTCACTTCGGTCAATATGAGTGTCGGTGGCTTCGACACTCATGCGAATCAAGAGCGAACGCTTGGTCCTAGATTGACAAATTTTGATGAGATTTTTGCTACGTTTCTTGGTCAACTTAAAGCTGAAGGGTTGCTCAACGATACACTCGTAGTTTTGTATTCAGATTTTGGCAGAACACCCAAGGTCAACAGTAATAGTGGACGAGATCATTGGCCCGTTGGAGGTGCACTTTTGGCTGGTGGTGGCCTTTTGGGAGGTAGAGCTGTCGGCGCAACGGATGAAAACTTACTCGCGCTAAACGTTGATGAAAACACAGGACAGGCTTCAGCGAGTGGGATACAACTGAGTCCGATTCATCTTGGCGGTAGCATAATCGAGCTTACGCTTGGTAAAAGCTATTTGGAGAAGAGGCCGTATCTAGAGTCGGTGCCTGCGTTAACACGTTTGAAGTCCTGAGTTGGAGTCTGTTTATGTGGTTTCCTCTTGATTTCCCTGTACCAACAGAACACTTCTCACAACGTGTTCTTACTTTGCAGGCCACTGCTCCTAAGTCCACTAACTCACATATTCCATTGGCATGGCGCACAAGAGAGCATAAGTCGACCTTATCAAATCTCGATGCGCAGCGTTCCGATACAACAACATACACGAAAGTTCTTTCGCGAAATGCCGGTCTGGCTGTGTCCCCATCTTCAGGTTTGTGGTTCTCGGCGCTTTACAACGAAGATATTTCAATGGTTCGCACCGTCCCCGATTCAGGATCGTGGAGTGTGGGTGGAGCGCATGAAGAGTTCCGAGTGAGAGAGGCTCAAGCGCGGGCCGGATTTGAGTTGTTGAACAATGTTCAGATGGGTTTTGGGATTCGCTCGCAAACTCTCCGTGCAGAGGTGCTGGGTAACTTGAGCTCTGCTGCAAGCGATACAGTGGTATACTCGGGTAGCCGGTTGGGGCTGGTCGCGGGCGCCTTGATTGGCTCTCCTTCATTTAGCCTGTCTCTCATTTATCAGACACCTGTGACTGGCAAAGTTCAAATTCAGGGTGAAAGCAAAGTGAGTTCGGTGCCAGGGTATTTGGGCGGAGCCCTCAAGTTTATTGCTCAGAGTGAAACGTCTCTCTATGCGCAGTATGGGATCTTCAACCCCTCAAAAAACGAGTTGGCTTCTTCAGTTCCATTGTCCTCCAACAACGGTCGCAGTATTTCCCCATTAGGAGTATCAGTCGACGCGAAGCTTGTGCCTACGACGGTTCTCGGGTTCGGGCTTACTCAAGCACTCAGCTCTTCACTGTCCTTGAATTTCGATGCAGTTCGAGGTGGCGCGTTTGAGAGCAATGACGCAGCGCTCTTAGTTCCTGACGAGGTGGACCCAAGCCTCATACAAAAAGACTATGCAATCAGAGTGGGAATTGCTCTGAATAAGTCTGATTACGAGTCGCAGTTGTTTATTGATTACTCAAAGCTGAACTTTTCAGGAACTGTCAACTCATCGAAGCGTGAAAGGCGGTCCACTTCGTGGGGGGTCGGGCTGCGCGCAGGAGTCGAACTGGGCGGCTAATTTATCGCAGGTGCATAGCCGGCAAAGCGCATCGGATTATTCGAGTTTAAGTTATTGAAATTATAGTTTTTAATTATCGAGCTTCAGTGAAGCGCGCTTGAGTCCGAAAGGTCTTTTGGAGGCATTCGGCAATGAATTTTTTGTCCGCAATTGGATTGTTCGTTCTGGGAGTATCGACTGGCTGCGGCCAGAGTGACTTCTCGTTGAGCCAATCTCAAAGTGGGAAGCCTCCGGCGCGTGTGAATCAGGATCCAGAGAGTGGTGTCGAACAGAGTCGTGACTCTGTCAATCATTCAAATGCTGACGCGAGCCCAGTGCAACAGCAACCCATGAAGGTTTCACCACCCATTCCAGTGATCGGAAGTTATTTGGTTGGTGAACTCCTTAACGAAGAGCTTATGCCAGTGAAGGACGCGGAAGTCACAGTAGAGGAAGCTGGGGTTGAGCCCTTGATGGTCAAAACAGATGCAAACGGTCGCTATCGAATTGGGATTGTGAGCTTGGGGAATGTGACGAGCATTTCTGTCAAGGGAGTGAGCTTCCAGGCCACATTGCCCGCATCGGCAGTGTTGAAAAGTACATTGGAGCAAGCTGTTGAAGACAAGAGCGGAAATATTCAAAAACTACTTCAGTTGAGGCTCAGTACACTGCGGGGAGTTTCCCAATTGTCGTATCAGCTCGTGGTTGCTCCTGAACAGGACAAATTGAGCCCGCAGATGACCGTTCAGGTCAGTGAAGTGGCTGGGGGAATCCAAGTTGCTGTTACTGCCAAAGATTATGAATCTGGCCTTGCGGAGTTGGCCTACTCGTTCGATAAAGGTGTTTCATGGTCAAGAGAGTCAATCAGGACGTTGCCAGCAGGAACTACCATCTTGCCGGGTACAATCGTGGTTAGAGACCGTGCTGGTAATCGAGCATCCAATTCAATCACAATATCGGCTAATTAGTGAGTTAATGAGAAGGCTGGGTTGAACTGAAACGTAGGAGATATTCTATCGGTGTCTCTCAGGTTGAAACAAAAAGCAGCGACTTTACTTTTAGTGCACACATCTTTGATAGGTTGTGGCGCGGCAAATGTTGCTAAA
>JBEAPS010000142.1:0-4279 GCA_041164285.1 Pseudomonadota bacterium | reverse complement strand
ATTGCACTTGCATGCCAGCCAAAGCTTCTTATTGCAGATGAACCAACCACTGCACTCGACGTAACGATTCAAGCACAAATCCTCGAGCTAATGAACGAATTACGGCGCGAACAAGACATGTCGACCATCCTCATTACACACGACCTTGGTGTTGTGGCCGAAACCTGCGATGACGTCGTGGTCATGTATGGTGGCAAAATCGTCGAGCGTGCTCCGGTCGAGCTCCTTTTCAACTCTCCGAAGCACCCCTACACGCTAGGCCTATTGGAGTCCATTCCGCGCCTAGGAGTTAAACAAAACCGACTAAAAACCATTCCTGGTATCGTTCCGAGTTTGGGCCAATTTCCTCAAGGCTGCCGATTCCAAGATCGATGCACTTTCGTCACAGACAAGTGCCGCAGTGAGGCGCCAAACCTTCGAACTCTCAAAGACGGCACCGAGGTCGCATGCTTCAATTCAACCGATGAAGGTCTCCGCTCAAAAGGAAGTCCGAAATGACGACAACAAACATCCTCCTCGAAGTCAAAAACCTCCAAAAATATTTTCCAATTCAAGGCGGTCTATGGGGTCGTGAAGTTGGAAAAGTTCATGCCGTCGATACGGTTTCATTCACAGTGCAGCGCGGGAAAACATTAGGACTCGTGGGCGAATCCGGATGCGGCAAGTCAACCTTGGGCCGAACATTGCTTCGACTCACCGACCCAACTGCAGGAGAAATCATTTACGAAGGACAAGATATAACAAAGCTCAGTGCACAGGACCTGAGAGCCCTCCGCAAAGACATCCAGATCATCTTCCAAGATCCATTTGCAAGCCTTAACCCCCGAATGTCGATTCGCGAGATTTTGTCAGAGCCCTTTGAGATACACGGACTGTACAAGAATCCGCAGGAGCGTGACGCCAAAATCCAAGAACTCCTGCAAGAGGTTGGACTCAATCCTGAGGCGGCCAATCGCTATCCTCACGAGTTCTCGGGTGGACAACGACAGCGCATAGGAATTGCTCGGGCACTCGCACTTAAGCCAAAACTCATTGTGGCAGACGAGCCGGTCAGCGCGCTCGACGTCTCTATTCAGAGCCAAATTTTGAACTTAATGATGGATTTACGAGACAAGTATGGCTTGAGTTATATATTTATTGCACACGATCTTGCAGTCATTGAGCATATTTCCGATGAAATTGCAGTCATGTACCTCGGTAAAATTATTGAACACACCAGTGCAAAAAATCTTTATGAAAAACCGCGACATCCATACACCCAAGCACTGATATCAAGCATACCAGAACCAACAATCGACCGCACAAAGGTGAAAAAAACTCTGCAAGGGGACGTTCCGAGCCCGATCAACCCGCCTCCCGGGTGTCGATTCAACACACGATGTCCATACGTGAAAGACAAGTGTCGACAATCTGAACCTGCGCTGCAAAATAAAGGTACAGCTGATGATCCTCACCTAGTTGCATGCCACTTTGCAGATGAGCTATCTGGGTGATACAAGACCTCCGACGGACAGATCCATTATCCTAAGGGTTGGCGTGGAGGTACAATATGACTCAACATTTAGGCCTGGTTGGCTATCATTCAGTTCAATTTTTTGTGAAAGACCTTGAGCGCGCTGTGCGTTGGCACACTGAAAAGTTTGACTTCAAAGAGGTCGCACGCTCAACCCGAGAGTCTGAAACCCGCCACGGGATGAGAAGTATTGTTCTTCGTGGCGCTGGAAACATTGGATGGATTTTTACTCAACCCATTGAAGAGGCTTCCACAGCGGGAAAATATCTTAAGAGCCACCCTGAAGGGCTCGGGTTTCTCAACTTTGAGGTGAAATCAATTAAGGCCTCGGCTGAATTTTTGGCTGAGCGAAACGCGCCATTCCTCTATGACATCCAAACTGACTCTCATGGAAAAGGCAGTTGGCTAGAAACGGCAATTGCAACGCCGCTCTCTGATGCTGGCTTTCGTTTCATCGAAAAGTCTAACTATGACCAATTCGCACCAGGATTTGAGTGGACCGCCAATTGGAACACTGTGGGGGGCAACAAGTACAAGTTTCAAGATATTGATCATGTGACCTGTAATATGCGCGCCATGGTGGGTCTAACCGAGTTTTACAGACATTGCCTCGGCTTTGAAAGATACTGGGGCATCGAGTTCCATACTTCACACCACAGCCCAGATGGCGGAACCGGATCGGGTTTGGAAAGTATCGTTATGTGGGATCCACACAGTGGCATCAAGTTTGCAACCAATCAGCCGCTCGCTCCATACTTTAACAACTCCCAAATACAGATTTACGTTGAAGACAATGGTGGAAACGGCATTCAACACATTGCTTTATCTGTGCCAGAAATCATTCCCGTGGTGCACGACCTTAGGAAAGATGGATGCCGATTTCTCGATGCTCCAGGGAAGTACTATGACCAATTGCCAGAGCGGATGAGCGAAAATAACATCGGAACAATTCAAGAGCCCATGGAACTCATTCGAAAAGAAGGCATCCTCGTCGATGGGCGCGACCAAAAATATCTATTACAGCTTTTCATGAAAGAAATGTGTGAGCAATTCAACGACAAAAAGGCTGGTCCGTTCTTTTATGAGATCATCCAACGCGCGGGCGATCCGGGCTTTGGAGATGGTAATTTTAAGGCGCTCTTCGATTCCATTGAACAAGGACAAGTGGCACTGAGCAGGCAAGAAATGCGTGACCGCATAGACTGCCTGTTCTGAAAAACTATAAATCCGGCCAAATAAGTTGCGGCTTTGAGAGTTGTTTGATAAGCCGCTCAGTTCTGGGAGAGTGCTCCCCACGAGGAGAAAAAAATGGGAAAGAAAGACAACCGACGCTCACGCAAAATGCTTAGAAAAAAAGCACAGGTAAAGAAGAAGGCCGCGCGAGCTCGCAAGATTGCAGGCGCTACCAAAGCCCCAAAGAAAGTCGCACCTGCGAAAGCAACTAAAACAACTACGAAAAAGTCTGCTCAATAAAAATTTTATCAAACTGCGGAGAGATGGCCGAGTGGCTTAAGGCGGCGGTCTTGAAAACCGTTGTAGGAGCAATCCTACCGGGGGTTCGAATCCCTCTCTCTCCGCCAACAGTTTCTAAGCCCCCATATTTGGGGGCTTTTTTATTCATACCTACGGCCAACCACACAGTCCAATCGGCAACACAAGCACGGCTTTCATTTATCTGTAAACTTTATAAAAACTCCGACGATAGCATTATCGAGGAGCGTGAATCCAATGACTCAAAAAACAGATGCTGCGCCGATTGTAGTGATATTAAGTGGTCAAGCGGATCAGGGCACATTGCAGAGAGGCACAGCCCGTGCTGGTTTTCAAGCCTTATGTGTCAGTTCTAATAAAGAACTGGCCGAAGCACTCGCGAAGCAGCCTTGGGGTCTCGTACACAATCTGAGAGGTTTTGATCCAAAGCAGAACTATCTCTTGCAACAGAGGCTCGCACGATCACCCAACCTTACACAGGTCACGCGATTCATTATCGCTCCAGAAATCACAACCCCAGCGTTAGCCCTTGTTGCAGACTGTGGGATCCGACAGGTTTTCAACCTGGCCTCGGCTCTCAGTGGTAACTTGGGTGAACAGCTTAATATTCTTAAACAAACAGACAACACACGTAGCGACGCGCAGAAGCTCATCCACGCCAGACGGATTATTGAATCAAACAAACCTTCGAAAGAATTTCTCGAAGCCGTCAATGATGCCTATTCAAGCTTCCCGCATGACCCCATCATTCGCCTCGAGTATGCGTTTAGCAAAGCAGCCTCCGGCGACCATCTCGAAGCAGGCACCCTTGCAAAGCGTCTTCTCCAAGTCGAGACACACAACGTAAGAGCAATGAGCCTACTTGCGAAGGTACAGCTCACAGCTGGCGATCTGGAGGGCTCACTTAAGCTGCTGGAGGTCGCCAACAGACTATGCCCCAGCAACCCTGATCGACTCGCACTCATTGGCACTGTTCATTCAAAAAAAGGGGACCTAGAGCAGGCCAAAAGAGCGTTTCTTGAAGCTTTGGATGTCTACCCATCCCAACCAGATGCGCGCGAAGCAATCAGCGCTCTTCCCCTAACTGCAGCAGAGGTCGAGGCGGCGGTGCATTCTTTACGTGGGATATTGGCAGAAAAAGACAGAGCTGCTCTACTCAACAAAGCAGCTATAGCCGCTGTAAATTCTCAGGCTTACGAGGATGCAGTTCGCATATACGGTTACGCCATTGAGCACCTGAAAGAAAGCGAATTGAAGGCGTCCGTTTACTACAAT
>JBEAPS010000141.1:0-16128 GCA_041164285.1 Pseudomonadota bacterium | reverse complement strand
ACTACTCATACATCGCAAATATCCCCTCAGCGGCTTTTGTTGCCAATAAATACGGAGAAATCATTGAGACAAACGGCGTTTTTCAGAGACTCTTCCCAAACGTATCAGACGTTAGATTCGGGGAGACAGATCTTAAGGGACCATACAAATGGATTCATCCAAAGGACTTTGACAACCTTGTCGATTTTGCGCGTGCAGCAAGAAACTTGAGATTTGGATGTCTTGAGACGACGTTTAGGGTGCTGCAAAACTCCGACCAGTGGTCGTGGATTCAGGTCAAGCTCGCCCCCATAATACCTGCTAGAGATTCTGCGTTTACTTTTAAAACAGCCATACAAGCGAGCGAAGAGCATCTCATAGGACTTTGCGAGGATGTCAGTCTTCAGAAGGCAGCGCTTTTGGCCTTGAGGGACAGAGAGTCGCGGTCCAGAAAGCTACTCAGCGGCATCAGAGATGCAGCAATTTTTATCCTCAACGAACAAGGCTACATTCAATTCTGTAACGATGCCATCAAGCATGTTCTTGGGTTTAATGAGAACGAACTCGTGGGCAAGCACATTTCAGAAATATGTCCTAAAACGGAGATTATTTCTGGTAAAAGTATTGAAATTTTAGAGAAGGTCGACAGAGAAGGCGTCTTCGAAGAAGTATCCCGGAAGTTAAAAAAAGATGGAAGTGGTTTTTGGGCGCAGATCCTCGTTTCAAACATGATTGGAGACCAGCCTAGCTCTCATAGATACTGCTTTGTCGTGAGAGATGTTACTCGCTATAAGCACGAAGAAAAAGAGCTGCATGAATGGAAAAAACGTTTTGAACAACTCGCTGAAAACGTCAAAGAAGCATTCTGGATTTATGACATCCGGGCGGCTCAAATGGTCTATGTTAGCCCAATATTTGGTCAGTTATTGAATGACAAATGTCTGACTCAAGAAAATTTCTTCAATACAGTCTTGAAACGTGTCCACCAACGGGATCTGTTGATCGCCAGAAGCTTTATGAGTGACTTAACTCTTGGCCAAGATGCAAACGTTGAGTTTAGAACTTCTGATGACGATGGTCAGATCCGATGGCTGAGCATGCGTTCATTTGCGGTAAGGGATCACTTTCAACGCGTTCATCGCATTGTCGGCGTCACTGAAGACATCACGGAAAAAAAAGAGTCTGATCATGCACTGCATCAAGCCAAAGAAAATGCTGACTCTGCCAATCGTGCTAAAACCGAGTTTCTTGCAAACATGAGCCACGAAATTAGAACACCTTTGGGAGCAATACTTGGCTTTGCAGAACTCATGGCAGATAAACTCAACTCAGATGAAGATAGAGCTTCCGCTCTCAGCGCAATTCTCCGAAACGGGAAGCAGTTGTCAAAAATTATCGATGAAATCCTGGACTTGAGTAAAGTGGAAGCCGGTCGGACCGAGCTCGACCTCGAGGAGTTCGAGCTCATGGTATTCATAGAAGATGTTACATCTTTTCTAGAATTGCAGGCCCGAGAAAAAGCGGTCAAACTCAAAGTCGAGCCGATTGGGGATCTGCCACAATTTGTTAGGTCCGACCCTACGAAGTTACGCCAAATACTCTTCAATGTGATTGGGAATGCCATCAAATTTACCGAGCGTGGAATGATTACCATTCAATTCCGGGTGGTTCCGAACAACAGGTATTCGACACTCAAAATTGAGATCTCAGACACGGGCCAAGGGCTGTCTGCAGATCAGCAAGATAGAATTTTCCACCCCTTCGTCCAGGCTGACAGTTCCACTAGCCGCAAATTTGGAGGAACTGGTCTTGGTTTGGTTCTCTCGCGAAAGTTTGCGCAACTTCTCGGAGGAGACTTAAAGCTGCTGTGGAGTACCCCAAACGTGGGGAGCTGTTTTGAAATTACTATCGACCTGGGACTTTCAGATGAGCTTAAACTTGTGAAATTTAAAGCACACAAGCCATGGAAGAAGAGCTTCACAGAGTCAGAAGACCTATCAGTGCGAATCAAAGGATTAAAAACTCTCGTTATCGATGACGCTTTTGATAATCGACTTATAGTCGAACGCTTTTTAAGCCGCGCAGGCGCATCAGTTGAGCATGCAGAAAATGGAGTCATTGGTGCGAAAATGGTGCTTCAACGGAACTACGACGCAATTATTATGGATATTCAAATGCCAGAATTCGATGGTTATCAAACCATCAAATATTTACGGTCTCAGGGAGTTCAGACTCCCGTTATTGCGCTGAGCGCTCACGCTATGAAGGAAGACAGAGAGCGTAGTATTGCAGCCGGGTTCAATGAACACCTGAGTAAACCCATCAATAGGGCTCAGCTCATAAAGACCGTAGCCTACATGACAGCCCAGCGTGGCTGATTTTCAATAGCTTTTTGCGAGGTTGTGAAAGGCTGTAAATTCACTCTGGAATGCGAGCTTCACTGTATCAACGGGGCCATGACGGTTTTTACCAATAATTACCTCAGCTATGCCCTTATCTGGTGAGTCTTTGTGATAATACTCGTCTCGATAAATGAACATGATCATATCTGCATCCTGCTCAATTGAGCCGGATTCACGAAGATCGGATGACCTAGGCCGCTTGTCAGGGCGCTGTTCCAAACCGCGGTTAAGCTGCGCGAGTGCGATCACCGGGCAAGACAACTCCTTTGCTAGAGCTTTGAGCCCTTGGCTGATCATGCTGACTTCTCGCTCACGCGACGACTTTGATCCGAGATTAGTTCCCACTGTCATCAGCTGAAGATAGTCGATGATGATCATGTCGACACTGCCCTTTTCGCGTTTCATTTGCCTGCAGCGGCTACGCAAGTCGAGAAGACTGATACTGGGAGTGTCATCAATGAGAAGTGTATCTGTGTTAAAGTTTGCAGCCTCAGGATACAGTCTGTGAAGCTCTTCGGCAGACATTTTACCATCGCGAAAGCGATGCGCTTCAATGCGAGCGGCCGTTGAGAGCATTCTTTGCATCAATTGATGCTTGCTCATCTCAAGACTGAAAAGGGCCACATTTTTCTTGGCAATAATTGCGGCAAACTGCGCAAAATTGAGCGCAAGAGATGTTTTACCCATAGCAGGTCGCGCAGCAAGAATGATGAGATCGCTGGGTTGAAATCCCGCCGTAATGGTGTCCAAGTCAGTAAATCCAGTTGGTACACCCGTCATACCTCCGGGATTGTTCATGAGCTCACTGAGCTCTCTGATTGTGTCCCGCACAACGACTGATGATGGGGTCAATCCTGAGTGCCCTCGCGTTGCAGCGAGCTGCATGAATGTTTCTTCAGCTTCCGCCAGAAAAGATTCTACACTCGCCTCAGCTACGCGACGCCCACGTGTGGCCAAATCAGAGCATTTTTCAACAACAAGTCTGAGTTCCCAAAATCTCTTGACGACATCCAGCCAGTAACCAATGTTTTCCGAGTTCGCGCCATAGCCCATAAATTGGCGAAGCCCGTCGAAATCACCAACAGCGAGATGTTTGTTGTGGAATCGTAACTTTTCATGGACATTGACGAGGTCAGGCGGGACGCCTTCAAAAATGAGGTCTCGACAGGCCTCGATGATGGTCCTGTGACTCTCAACAAAAAAATACTCCGGCAAGAGCTTTTCTGTTTGCTCAATGGCGGAGCTGGGATTGGTAAGAACTGCACCAATGACCGCGACTTCGGCTTCGAGCGAATGAGGCAAATTAAGCGCAGTTTTAGTGCGTCTATCCTCATTTTGCGCCATGAGCGAACCTCAGTTCAGCGGTCTGTAGTTAATCAGCGAGCTCGTTGAGCAGGTCAGCAATGCTTCGGCGATTACGAGTCTTGAGAACCTTACGAACGTCCCTAGGCTGAATGCTAAAACCTTTAAGTTTTCTGTGTAGCGTGTTTCGGTTGCAACCGAGCACGTCAGCAGCTTTTGATTGATTCCCGCGTGTCTTTTTGAGCACCAATGCGAACAATGGGCGCTCTACATGTGACAGAACAGTCTTCAAAATGTTTGCAGGCAATTCGTCGTCAAGGCGCTCAAACAGACCTTGAAGCTTCCAGAAGACAAGCTGTTCCAAGCTCGTTTCTTCGAGAAGAGTACGTAGATGATCAGGACAGGGAGGCATGTTGAGCTGCTCGAGGAGTCCTACGGAGCTATCGATATCCGAGGGATTTTCAGCAGCCGAAGCTCCTTCAATCACTCGATCAGTTGAAGCAATACGGATCGACTCTACGTCGCCTGCTTCTGCTCCTGCCCTTGTGTTATTTGCGTCCTGAAACTGTTGAGTTGTGTTCATGCGATCTAAGTCCTCGGTCAAAGCAAAGAGGAAATCCACCGACAAGGCCAAAAGCGTTTTTAATGCGCATCGGCCCCAAAGTCCGAGCCTTCCTTTAACACTCTTGCCGTAAGTGTCAACGCCGAGAAGAAAGCTTGCTTCAGACAAGACCCGGCGGTATGCACAACCTGCTGATTCGGGTCAGAAACCTTTGGGAGGATTTATGGGTTTTAACTGCGGTATAGTCGGACTTCCAAACGTTGGAAAGTCAACCCTTTTCAATGCTGTGACCAAAGCCGGTGCACAGGCTGCGAACTATCCCTTTTGTACAATTGACCCCAACGTTGGGCGTGTCGCAGTCCCCGACTCTCGGCTGGAAAAGATTGATTCTATTATCAAAAGCAAGAGAGTTCTGCCTACATTTATCGAATTTGTAGACATCGCAGGGCTCGTTCGCGGTGCAAGCCGTGGTGAAGGCCTTGGAAATCAGTTCCTAGGACACATTCGCCAAGTCGATGCAATTGTACACGTCGTCCGATGCTTCGAAGACGGCGACGTAATTCACGTTGACGGCAGCACAGACCCTGCACGCGATATCGATACCATCAACACTGAACTCATTTACGCAGACTTTGAAACCGTCAGTAAAAGCGTTGACAGGCTCTCTAAATCACTTAAAACAAATGACAAAAAAGTTTTACTCTCTCATGACGTGGGTTCTCGCCTGAAACAGCACCTTGAAGGCATCCAGCCAGCACGTTCGTTCTTGCCTGGCTGCAACGAAGATGAACTTGAATTTCTGGCATCGCTGCACCTGATCACTGCAAAGCCGGTACTTTATGCTGCGAATGTTGCGGAAACCGAACTCGCCGACCTCGCTTCTTCAAACACACATGTTCAAGCAGTCAGAGCAATTGCAGAGAAAGAAAAAGCAAGTGTAGTCGTCGTTTCTGCGCGCCTTGAGGAAGAGCTTGGACAGCTGGAACAAGATGAGGCTCAACAGTATCTTGAATCACTCGGACTTACAGAACCAGGCCTCAATCGTTTAATTCGAGCCGGATATGAGCTCCTCGGACTACAAACGTACTTCACTGCTGGTGTCCAAGAAGTCCGCGCTTGGACTATTCCCAAAAATACAAAGGCACCTCAGGCTGCGGGAGTCATTCACAGTGACTTTGAAAAAGGATTTATTTGCGCAGAAGTGTATGCAAGTGATGACCTCTTCCGACTAGGAAGCGAGGCCAAGGTGAAAGAAGCGGGTCTCTACAAAAAGGAAGGCAAGGAATACGTCTGCAAAGACGGGGACATCATGCACTTCCTTTTCAATGTATGAACGCTATTGGGTCAGGTAAAGGCGCCCCGGAGCTCCGCCACTTGCGGGTTGAGTATGGCAACTGGAACACGCACCCGTCGAAACCTGAGTGTCCATAAAGTGCTCCTTTCCCTCCTTAGCCACTGTGACCGACTTGAGTGGGAACTGCACCGACTCGGAAGTAAAAAAATTGCCTACGCGATTACTCTTTAGCGTCAGCTGCTTATCGGCAGCATCCACTAAAAGAATGGAGACACCTTCAACTCCAGCGCTTGTATCAGAATCAAGTGCCGCGAATACTGTACCAGCTATGGTGAAGGTTGCCTCATGTGCGGCGTTGCCACCCGAACCATGACAGCTCAAACAGTTCTGCCCGGGAGCCATAAATTCATTTTCGTCGTCATCATGACTGCACGAAGCTAATAGTAGGACTGAAACCAAAACGGCAGCTGATATTTTCGAATACCAGCCGTCTGAACGACAAAAAATCCTGTTTCCCATCATACTCTCCTCCACACGTTACCTGCCGACGCCTTGCAAACACCATGAGCAGACCAAATCATACTAGCAAAGAGGATATGTGTGCTAGCGAGAGCCAAAGTCATCACACAACAGAACCTATTAAAACAATTAAAAAAATAGCTTTTACTTTAGCTCGCAACACCGTGTCCGAAGGACTTGCTGGGAGGAAATGACATGAAGACTGTGTTGGTGACGTTCTCTGGTATATTGGTGAGCTGCGGTCAGAACTTACAGACTGAGGAGTTGATTTTGGTTCGCGCTGTCGGGAATGACTCTCCAAGCAGCTACGAACAGGGGGAGGATTTGCTCGGAATTGGCTCCAAGAAGAAAGATCAACAAGGAGCTTTGAAGTCACTCTCGAAGAAAAAGGGCGGCGAGCCTGCAAAAGTGGATCAGGCTTTCGGCTCGTATACACAGTTCGTTTCAACCACGATTAATAGCAGATGTGCTGGAGTGTTCTCGTATGAACCAATTGTAGGTTCACCGGACACGGTCAATGTTCACTTCAACACTGCCGTGCACTGCTTCGAAAAAGTCAATCCACTTGGCATGGCAGAAATTCCATTAAGCAAAAGTAACGTCAAAGTAGGCAGTAGCGCTGCTCCGCCTGAATCGTTTGTTCGCCCTTTTCAAGCGAGCAACAAAGTTAAAAAGTCTGTGACTTTTTCGAAAGCTGAGGTTCTTGTCGATCGCTCCGGAAAAGCAACCGACGCCATCCGTCTGTTCGTGAGTCAGCTCCCATTGGCAGAAGCTCAAAAGGCTTATCTACCCACCTGTGACGGATTCTCGTCACAGGCGAAAGAGCAGTCACTTCATGCTATGGGCTGGTCCTCAAGCAGCGAGAGTCCATTCGTGGCCACCGTGAGTCTCGAGGAGCTCCAAGGACTTCCACAGTTCTTGCTCGATATGTTTTCTCTTGCTGGCGAAGCTCCTCAAGTTACTCGACTCTCCGGAGTAACATCATTTCCAGGGGAATCGGGCGGCCCTGTGTTTCAAGTGGACGGCAGAGAGGACGTTGACCGAATCAACGGTTATGAATGCGTTCGTGGGGTGATAAGTCGGGAAGTGGCCGAGCCGAATCTTCCTTCATCGCAAGAGGGTGGTAGTGTCAATCTCAATATAAACTCATACTTCACTCCTATAACAGCGCGCTCCATGGGTGGACAATGGAAAGAACTGAAATGAGTCGACGGAACATGAGGTCTTCTATGTGGAATAAATCAAAGTTGAATTATGTAGTTTGCGCGCTTGCTGCGTCACTCTCACTGAGTACAGCTGCGCATGCAGGATCACACAATGGAAATCTCGAGGGAGCTGTTGGCCAGAGCGGCAACGTCAACTGCGACAACCGCCTCAGTCTTAAAGACGATTTTAAATCATGGTGCACAGTTGAATTTGCTAAAGCAATCCAAACCAGCTGTTACGCCGTTGTTCACTCCGAGCCAATCCAGCGCTGCGGGTGGCAAGGTTGCGGTTACACGAGTTTTGTCGGCTCTAAGCCTTCGCTCTCGGGAGCCCATGTCAAGGAGTATGGCTTATCCACCCCCCATGGGATGGCATCAATTCCTGAAGAATGGCAGCGTTCGGGCAATACAGTGCTACCAAAAGCTCCTTTTCCTCGAGTTTACCTCACTGTAGACCAGTTCGTCGAAGTGAAAAAAAACTGCTCAAAGAATCATAACTTTGCCGACGCTAGCTCCGTGGATCGCATATGCACAACATCTGAGAAAGCTCTAGAGCTCAACCCTTATTATTTCTGTCTGAAATATCAAAAGATAGTGCCCTGATCCGAGGATTCTCTTATTTTCCCATGAGGCTGCCACTGCGCGGCCCCGTCAAAAGCTGAACACAATACTCATCATCAGCCCCATTTTTCCGAACTTGGTTCGGTGGGTTGAGGTGTGTGTGGGAAGAGTTTTTGCAGACGTTTGCTGGAGAAGCGCATCGACCAAAGTTCAACGAGCTTTGGTTGTGTTTATGTGCATGTTTGCATTTGTGTATTTATTAAAAGAGGCGCACGCATCCGAAGGCAACAGCGTTACTACCGAATATGTTTTTGCCGACAGCGCAATTGAGCTTCCCAGTGAAGTTCCTCAAGAAGGATGGCTTTCTTTTGACTCAGTTCGAAGCAACCTCACTCCGCAAAAGTCAAAGTCTTTGTGGATAAAATTCAGAATCTCTGACTTGAAAACCCGGCAAGACAGGAGTTTAGGGTTCGAAAAGGTTTATACAAGATTTAAGTTTTTCAAGAACGATGAACTGATTGAGTCCTTCGGAACAGCGGGAGGATACGCAGGCCTGCCTCCCCAACTCATTCAACTTCCTTCTGCCGAAAAGAATACGTTGTTTTTTATGAAAACTGACTCAGACCACACGCGCATAGGTCCGGTAGGAATGATCAGACTCGGGCAGCGATCCGAATTCATTCTCGACTACTTCCAAAAAGATGCAATCAAACTCGCAGTCATCAGCTGCCTCGGATTGTTAAGTTTGGCTGGTTTTATTCTTTTCGCACTTTACAGAAATGTGACGACGTATCTTTACCTTGCATTATTCTCGCTTTGCGGACTTCTTTATTTGATGGCCGGCCTCCAAAGCCGACTCATCATTGGACTGAACCCCGTGGCTCTTGGACACGCTGGTTACCTTGCTCTTTATTGCGCCCCTTATTTTTTTATCGAATTCTACAGGAGAATCTTCTCTCTCAGTTCAATACCCCTCTACTTGAGCGTTCTCAGGCGAATCAGTCTTGCCTTTCCATTTCTAGCTCTGATGTCTGCATTCTATCTGCCATTGGGACTACTGTCGGCTCTCACTTTCTACTACCTAACCGCTGTTCCTTTATTCCTTGGAATTTTATATCATTCGGCTACAAGTCTGCGAAAACACCCCTATTCCCCTACATTCTTTGCTGGATTTATATTGTTATTGCTCGCTGGTGTTTGGGAGGCAGCGAATGAAGTAAGAATTATTAATTCAAATATTAAAGTGTTACCAGCCGGTCTCCTTGGGTTTTATCTGACACTCACTACTATGCAGGGTCAGTTCTTCGCGCAACTTTTCCGAACAGCAAAGCAAAACGCTGAGAGAGAGGCTATCGCCAAACAACGTCTTCAGAGAGTTCTCGAATGTACAAACATTCTCGCACAGTCAAGAGATTACAGATCACTGTTCGAATCTGTTGCGAAAAACATCTCAAGCGAACTACAGATAACAAAAGAGATATTTAGTATCGACTTCATTTTCTCTGACATCAAAGCAAGCGTTAACGACAACTCTAACGATACACTGCATCATTTCACTTATCAGGTCATCAGCCCCGAAGAACCCGGCATCCTCAATGAGGTGATTCAAGACGGAAATAGACGCACTTCCGAAAATCAGCGAGACAAACTCACATCGTTGCCCGGAATTTACTCGGCAGGATTGCACGATTCACTCGGCGGGCCATCGAGCACTCTCACCGTCCCCATTGACTTTGGTGTGTTTTACGGAGCAGTGGTTGTTCGAAAGTATGGAGTCAGTGAATTTAGCATAGCAGAACGGGAAGAGTTCATCAGCTTTATCAACTCAATCGCTGCGGCATTAATCATCTCACTCAAAAACATTGACTATGTCATTGATGTCAAAAAGAAAGCAATCATGGATTCTCAGTTAGATGCTGCACGAGCTCAGCAGTTTGCACTCCTCCCGAATGCTCCCGAGATTGAAAATATTTCATTCAGATCTTTCAACCGCAGCGCAGGCAAGACAGGAGGTGACTGGCACGATTGTTTCTTCGATGACCATAATCAAAGGCTCTTTGTCACTATTGGAGATGTAACGGGACACGACTTTGCTTCTTCAATAATTACTGGAGTGGCAGCTGGAGCAGTACGTGCATGGAAGGAACACAGCAGGAACTCAACTTACCCTGCTCCTCAAGCGCTTGAAGAAATCGCACGCCTGACAAATCGCGTGCTCTGCTCGAGTAGTCAGGGACTCAAATTTATGACCATGATTTTCATGTGCCTCGAACTAGAAACAGGCATGTTGCATGTCGTTAATGCAGGCCACCCACATCCATTCCACCTCAGCGGCGCCAACAAACCTTTATCTCTTGCCATTTCAGGTCATATTCTTGGTCAGTCGGTCGAACACGGCTTTAAGTCGGAGTCCGTGCAACTTCAAAACAATGACCAAATATTCCTCTATACGGATGGTCTTTTTGACAATGAAAGTTTGCGTGGTGAAAAACTCAAGCGCCGAACGTTCTTAAACTTTTGGAGCGAGGTTGGAGACTTTGAAAGCAGGTTCGATGATTTTGTTACTGAGATCAATAACATCTGGAAAGACACTGAGCTTGAGGACGACGTCACATGCGTTCTGCTAGGGTGGAGAAAGCCAAACGAAAACCAGAACACTGCCGCCTAGAGCTCATTTTTGCTTTTTCTTGAAACCTTGGTTCGTAAGTACCCCAACCCTCTTACAACTCTGATAAACAGGGCAGTCTTCGCATTTTGGCTGGCGGGCAGTGCAATGATACCGACCGTGAAAAATCAATAAATGATGAGCCTGCACTCCCCATTTCTTGGGAACTACGGCCAGTAACTCGTTCTCAATTTGAAGCCGGTTTTCGGTAGGCTTAACAAGCCCAAGTCGAATAGAAACACGTGCCACGTGTGTGTCAACAGCCATCGTCGGCAAACCGCCAACAACGTTCAACACGACGTTCGCAGTTTTACGCCCTACACCGGGTAGTTCCTCAAGGAGCTCACGAGACATGGGAACCTCTCCATCGAATCGAGACAAAAGGATACGTGCAAGGGCAATTGAGTTCTTTGCTTTTGTCGGGGCAAGTCCGATACTTTTAATAATATTTAAAAAGCGCTTCTCGCCGAGTGCCACCAAGTCAGAGGCAGAAAACTGAGGATATTTTTCAAAAAGCGGAGAAAGTGCTTTGTTGACTGCCTTATCAGTTGTCTGTGCACTGAGAACAACTGCAATCAACAATTGGAATGGATTGTTAAAAACTAGCTCACAATGTGCATCAGGCCAAAGTTGATGTAATTTTTTAAAAATATCAGAAGCGAGTCGCTGCGGCGTCGGCGAACGATTTGCAGTCACTTTCGTCGGCACTGAAATCGGGCGTTTGCTGTTCATTTGAGCACGTTTGTTGTTCATCTTCTGCCAACCAAAATGAAAGAGTTTTCTTATTGAGAACTTTAAAAGAATCAATCCTTTCGGACGTCGGTGCATCGAGCAAACACAACACCTTCTGAATCAGAGCATCATTAAGCGCTTCTGCGGTAAAATGAAGTGCCTCTGAACAGGCAACCAAAAGGCCATCACCCTCATTTGCAATCAGACGAAACAGACCACCGCTTCCACGCAGCTCAAATAAATCACCTGCCTGTGCGACACCAGTGATGTGATGCTCAGCCAAGTCTTGACTCAATTGCACTGTTTTGAGCATCAGACCTTTTGGAAGATTTACTTTGAGAGGGGAGAATGATTTAGATGAGCGCTCCTCAAGAGTTAAGTGAATTTGCTGCATTGCGTTCGCTGCAAAACGAAACCGCAGTGGAAGCTTTCTTTCCTGTCTGAGAATTCTACGTGCCTCCCTCAAAAACTGACTGTTAACCCTATTGACAACCTCTTCGCGTCGCCCTCTTTGACTCACTTGAAAAAACCGTTCTCCAGCGTCGACGTCAACAGCCACACTTCCCTGCCAACCGCTTGCCTTTGGTATGCTCACTCGCGTCGGATTAGCTTGCGAAACATATTTCAGAAATCCGCCAGCAGAAGAAGGATCCGAAAAAATCACACCTTCCTGAATTTTGCTTTTAATCGCCAGCTTGCGTATTTCATCTTCAGTTTTTCTAGCCGAAAACCTGAGTGAACTTCTTGGGCTTGAATGAAGATCGTCTTTTTTCCAGAGTCGAACCGTGTTGGGTGCAAACTTTGCGTCGAAAACGCCCATATTTTCCCACAAAGTCCTCGCCAAATCATGATGTGTTGTCAGATAATATTGGGTCTTCAATAGGTGATGAAGTTCTCTTTCCGATGGCTTTGCCAACGACACGCCCAGCGGAACACGCATAGTTTCTTGATTCAACACAAGTTCTGGCGAACGAGTTGGAAATGAGTCACGCGCAGTTTGATTGAGCCCGAGATCAAAGCCTCGTTCAGCTGTGAGCGCAATGTCCATTTTCTCAAAGAGCCCTTGTGATTCAAGTTTGGAAAAGTTTTTTGCCAAAACTCTATCGAGAGTTTTCAGGTGTGAACGGATGAGTGAGTCCGATGTTGAGCGTAAATTCCCTTGAAAGGTTGCTGTTCTCAGGCTGATATCTGACGCAAATGGTCGTTTCGGTCCACTCATACCGCTCAGACGCACTACAACTAAGAGTGGAGTACTTCCCTCTTCCTCTAAAAGAGCGTTAAGTTCGGCCAACACGAGGCTGGGCTCATACGTTTCGTTCTCTACACGGACCACAACGTCGGGATCAACCTCATTTATTAAACCGTCGAGACGCTTGAAGTTTCCTACCAGCACCACTCTGTATCCGTTTTGTCTGAGTTTACCCAAAATAGAAGGCTGCTTGGTTTGTTCTGTTTGTGTATCTCGCTCTTCAGGCAACCCGAGCAGCGTCCGCATTGACTCTCCCTTGCGAACATCAAGGGCATGATGCTGCGCAAAGTGGATTGTTCGAGGTGAAGTGAAAAAGCCAGTCAGCCAAGGCATGAGTGAATCATTGAGGGCTAAGTCTGCATGAAGCGCATCGAATGAAATCAGAAGTAAAGAACGAAGATCGCTTACAGCTTTTTCAATTCGACGTGAGCCAGACACTTCAAAGCCATAAATGAGCGCCTGGCAGGTACCTTCCACACCCTTATTGAGAGGGTCGATTCGAATTTTTAGGGCAGACTCACCTGCTGCCAAACCCACAGACACTCGATGACTTGCTGTTGTCACTCTGTTGCGGGCAAGTTCAGGCAAAAGCTTTTCCTGCAGCCCCCGAGTGAGCGGTGATTTTACGAGCGCTTGCCGAGACAAGGCACTCGCATTGAAGGTCCCGACGTAGAGAATATCTCCATTTGCTCGAGTGACTTGAAATTTGCACTCAAGTTGAGACTCATCTGTTGGAATAGGGCGATAGCGAAACCTGAGATTGAGGGACTCCCCGAATCGGCCGAATTGAAACATTTTCTCCATGGTTGAATCAATAATCCAGCCTTGTCGAAGTTCGGCATGAGCACTACCTTGCCCCTGCAATAGCTTCACCTCAGCACTATTATCTGACCTAGCTTCGGAGTTTCTTACCTCATCGTGAGTCTCACTCAACCCATTGGCGGTGTTACCTTCAGTAACAAATGCTTCAACAACAGAAACCATAGGCCTGACCGCCATTGCAGTTGCAAACAAACTCTTGTCGAAGGCTGACTTCGTTACTGCGATTCTTTGCTCAACAGGCAGATAAATTCGAACAACAAAAAAAACAAAAAAAGGAGCACTACATATAAGGAGCGCAACAAAAACTTTCGCGCTCAACAAGGCGGGAAACTGAATCAGACGATAAAGTTCAGAAAGTTTTTCCAATCTTGAGCGCAAAAAGTAAGGACCACGCCTAATTCGGTAGCGCTGTGTCCTCAGCTGCGAAATCATTGCTCGCCGCCGATACCGTTCTAACGTAGAGGGGAGCACGGCCCTCTCAGACCATTCTAACCAAGGCAGTTCAACTCCATGAACCGAGGCCCAAAGTATAAATCGCCCCAACGACTGCTGAACTGCCAATAAAAGAGCAGACAGTATTTTAAGGGTATCGGACTTTCGCTTCAGAAACATGATCTGGGTATCCTAAACTATTGCGTCAAGAACTTCACTTTTCGCAGAGGCTCCGAGTAGCCTATCCGGCCATTTCCTAATGGTAAAACCTCCACTCCAGCACCCTTTAAAAATTCATCAAGTTGACGATTGAGTTCCCTCACAACCGTTTCTTCCTGAAGCGGTAACTCCTCAATTGAATCAGACACCGCTCTCTGAAGGAGCTGTTGCATTGAAAACTTATAAGCTTCAACAGTTACACCTTCATGTGTCTCATTCACTTCCAGCCGATATCCATCGGAACTTAACCATCCACGTTTTCGAAACAGGCTTCTCTTGTTATTGGTTTCAAACTCTTGATAAACAAGCTCCCGCGGAAAAAGTGACGGACGTTCACTCAAATCAAAAAGAGTTGCTCCATCACATTGTGAAAGTAAAGAACTCGGAGAAAGACGCGCAGTTATGCTCGCCCCAATATCTATGCCGCGGATAAGATTTGTAGATGCGGATGTGAGTTTTAGGTCAGCTAACGAGCGGGGCATCCAAATGGAAACTCGAGCGGTTGTGCTTTGTAGTGAGAGGTCAAGCTGTTCGTCCTGCAGCTGATGTTCTGGAAGCTCCATGGCAATGAACATGAGTTTTTCTAACCATCCTTGTGATTCCAAACCATCCAAAAACATTTGGAACTCTCGCTGTTCAGAATGAGCCGACAAGGTTGACCGCGCCGTTCGCAATGCAGTTGAAATGAATGCAGGCTCGCCGCGCTGAACCGCTGAGCTCAGCGCTTCACGAATTTGTGCAAGCTGAACGTCAGTTGTATAGAATACGTGGGAAGGGGATTGGAGTCCTAGTCTACGAAATATCTTTAAATGAGCATAAGCGCGCGACCACATCTGAAGCGGTATTCCAATGTCCTTTCCATCAGAAGAGTGCATCAAATTGACTGAGTATCCCACTGAGCTCAAGGCCAATGGAACGAGAGTATCCTGAACTCCGACCTGCCCACGACTCGGAACAAATGAACTTTTTCCCGAGAGCCTTATTGGATATCTGCACTGCAAAATTTCGTCGAATTTTGAAATTGTCCGCGGACTTCCAAAAACAACCCAAGAGCTGAATTGCTCGCCACCCAATTTCTTTCGCATCAAATTTAAGGTTTCGGCAGATTGAGTTGCCATGAGCAGAACTGAAGGTCTCTGCTCGCGCGGATCGGCAGAGGCCACAACAGGAGTTGGCCGCACGTTGGCAGTGTTCCACAGCCCCCAAAAGCACAAAAGTACCAAAACAGACTTAAACAAAGACTGAACGAGATCGCGATAGGCGTAGTCTTCCTCCTCCGGGGACAAGGCCAATCGGTCATCCCCAGCGATCATTTCGTAGCGAACAACTAACCTACGCATGAGCACGTAGAGACTCGACAAAAGGAGGGTGAGTGCTGCGCCCAACTGCAAGAAGGTCGCAGTCCTGGGCCCTGCAAACAAAAGCCAGCCCGGGGCTGATGTGGGAACAGCGTAAGATGCATTCACTGCAGCAATACCCGTCGCCACAGCCGAGATCGTCAAGGAAACGCGAGGTGAACTCGCAAAACCCAGGGTTGCCCACATGACTGAAACTATGAGGACAGAGAGCGTCCCCGACAAAAGGGAATCCGCCAAACTGTAAAAAGACGCAACGAGAGCATCCCTCAACGCAAAGAACGACAAGAGAAAACCCGCACTTCGAAAATGCTGGTAAAAGAACACGAGACACCAAACCAGCAACAGCAGAGCAAAATGTGATGCAATACGCGTTAGGATTTGCTGACCGAAAGTTCTCCAGCGCATACCGAATTGCGTCATTTCCCCTCCCTTTGATCGAGCATTCGGGCGGAAAACGAGGCAATATCAGGGCTCGCCCTTCGAACTCATATTTCGTCTAATATGACTTTTGTTTTGAGACTTGACAAACAAGGCCACGCTCAAGTAACTACCCTGAGCTTCGAGCGGGAATAGCTCAGTTGGCTAGAGCATCGCCTTGCCATGGCGAGGGTCGCGGGTTCGAGTCCCGTTTCCCGCTCCAAAGAAGCGTTTTTTTGCGGGAATAGCTCAGTTGGCTAGAGCATCGCCTTGCCATGGCGAGGGTCGCGGGTTCGAGTCCCGTTTCCCGCTCCAATCAAGTCTTTAAACTTCTATTAACAGCAGAAATATACGTCACCTTAATGGGTATTTGCTGCTACAAAAAACAAATCCAAGCCATTGTCAGAATG
>JBEAPS010000140.1:0-3917 GCA_041164285.1 Pseudomonadota bacterium | reverse complement strand
CTCATTCTCACACCCAAGGAAAGTCAGGTTATTCTTTTGTCCGCATCAGTTCCCAATGCGGATGAGTTTGCCGCGTGGCTTGAGGCCCTCTTCGACAAACCATCTAAACTGGTACGAGTGAACAAGAGGCCAGTGCCACTCGCTGACGCTGTGTTCACAAGTTATGGTTGGATTTATGGTCCTGATCTCGCACTGCGGCCAGATGAGGCAGCGCTCATCCGCCGACAAATGAAAATGGACAGATCTAACCGGCGGCGAAGGGATAAGGCTCGTTTTGATGAGTTGATTGACCCCGTGAAGGCAGCATTAGAACTCAACTTGGGTCCAGTGGTTGTGTACGCCGGACGTCGCGCAGATGTCGAGGCAATTGCGCACGTTCTTGCGAGGGGAATACCAACTCCAGCTGATCTCGCTGCCCATCAATTGCTTGAGAATCGAATTTCTAACTTACCCGGATGGGAATACGTTCCCATTGATTTGCAGCGAATGATTCGTCGACATGGAATAGCTTTTCACCATAGTGGTCTTATTCCGCCTGGGCGTGTTGCAATTGAAACTTTGCTCAAAGAAGGTTTGTTGCGTATTTGCTCTGGAACAATGGGGATTTCTTTGGGCGTAAACTTTGCCGTTCGCAGTGCGCTCATCTCAGACCTATCTCGACCGAGCGAGGGTGGCGAGACTAAATACGGTGCCAGCGAAGTTATGCAAATGCTGGGACGAGCAGGGCGTCGCGGTAAAGATTCTCACGGATTCTCATTGTGGATGAATTTGGGGCGATTTGCTGAACAAAAGCCCCATGGGCGTGAGGTATGCCGATCGTCTTTAAAGTTTGATCCCACGACGGTGCTGGGAATTCTCGGACAAAAAGAAAGCCTCGCTTACTTATCCTTTTTTTACAGAAAATCATTTTTTATGCGTGGACGCGATCCACAGCAGGTGATGGTAGTCGATCACGACTTAATTTCAGCATCATTATACAAAGATCACAAAATTGAGATGCTCGCGTGCGATGATATCCCAGGAACATATAAGAAATATCACAAAGGACAGCAACGAAGCCAAATTCCTTGCACACGTTGTCCGGCACGTTTGCCTTGTCATTCCATTCTTGCACAGTCAGGTCAGAGCACTTTACAACGAATCATCACACATCTGCGCAGCATTGGTGCGATTGAGGGGCAAGTGCCCACGTTGATGGGGCAATTGGCTCGCCATTTTCCTCAGGCGGGTGGTCTCATCATTGCACGTAAACTTGCCTCAGGTGAAATCAGCTCTGGAAACTTACGGCAGTATCTTCAAATGATGGCTAGCTTTTGCTCGGCTCATTTTAAAGAAATTCCTGACGGACACGCTGACATCCACTTCTTAAGTGAGCTCGAAATTCCCGAAGAAATTGCGAAACACTATCCGGAAGATCTGTTTCCCGAACTGTATGATGAACTTGGATTTCGCCGTGAAGAGGGCAACGGTCCAAAAGTTTTTAGAGAGTTCAATATGGGAGCGGCCTCAATTGTTTCAGCTTGGGTTGATGATTTTGTTTCATGGGACGACTTGGTCAGTGAACACTCTGGAAAGCACTTTTCTGCTGGTGACTGCATGATGGTGCTTTTCCGCTTTGCAACTTTTCTGCAAAGCTTGGCTCGGTTAGAAGACTACGATGCAGAACTGGCCCGGCAAGCACGCTCGCTCATTCCAATAGTGCTCCGGGATCCACTTGATGCTCGCAATCGAATGCTAACCGAGGAGACCGACGAGTTTGAGAGCGAGGACACACTTCCCGATGCTGAAAAACTAAATCAGGAAGAAATCATTGAGAGCGAAGATGGCTCTCTTGCATAATAGCACTGAGCCCCTATTAGAAGTTGGGAGCAGTACTGCTCATATCTGGGGGCGGAAGTGTTCCGCTTCTCATTTCTCGCGCAAGCTCTGTTGGAATTCGAGACAGGGAATCAATTGAAACGGCCATTGCGGTTTGCTTCATTGCTTCGTTACATGACTCACAGTTTTGAGAGAGCTGCTGTGCGAACAGCCAACCCAACGCATAGGCTCCCCATTCTCGGCCGTCGCATGCGGCCAGTCCCTTATAGTCACCAGATTTACAGATGGTATGCAAATGACCACAGGAACGGTTTTCCGGTAACTCGCCTGCTGCCAAATTCAGAAAGTCTGAGTTCGAGAGTCCACCTGTACAGTCACTGTGTCGCGCCTCGTGCACCAGAACACTTGTTCTTGCGACAGTATTCAAAGGGCGTCCGCTTGCTTCGTCGAAAACAGAGTAAGCTCGTCCCAATTTAATAATTCCTATTCGAGGATCATTGACTGCAATTGCCGAGTTGTTCGTAAAGAAAGAAATGTTTCTTCGCTGTGCAATTGTTTCTAGCCAAACAGCCATGCCAATGTTGGTGGCAATGGTGACTGCCTTTGACTCATCGGCAGACGTGTTAGCGGTATAACTAAAACGAGAGTCTATCGTTGCTTCAGGGCCTAAAATGTGGCCAATTCTCTCATCCAAATAGGCAAGAATTCCGCTCCCGGAATTGCTACCGAATGCAACGTCTGCATAGGCGGAGCTGCCTGCTTTAAATTTCAGAGATTGAGTGAATTTAAGGTCTTCTCTGAGATATTCACGTTCTTTCTCAGATAAAGACGCATCCAAACTAATTTGAAGTTGTGGATCCACCTGTTCTGCATTGCCAGTATCTGGTGGAGGAAGTTGAGGCTGCTTAAAATTGTCAGTAATTTTCTTACAACCCATTGTAACGAAAACTGAAATGAAAAACATCAAGGACGTTTTAATAAAGGTATTCATCTTACTGTTTCTCCGTGTCGGTAGTCGTGCGAACTCCAGCGACGAAAACAAGGTCATCGGGCAGTTCTGCAATAAGCGACAAGTATGAGGCTGAAAGCTCATCTGGAAATTTGTTTTTAAGCCGTTCCAGATTTGCTAAACACAATGCGCGTGCAGCTTGGGCTGAGCCCTTGGAGTCAGAGTCGCGCGCACATGCAATGAGCTGTCTAGATACTTGATATCTGTCATCTGGATTGGCAAAAGCCCCCATCATACTCTGAGCGAGTTCCTCGGCAAACTCGAGCAGCGCAAAAGGCGTTCCGTGTGGATCGCTTTCTGCCTCTCCCCTCAGTTGCGATGCTTTGGGAGGGTTGTCGAGATTGACTGGTACTCTTCGTGCATTTTTTTTGGGTGGAAATGGGTTGCTTGCGGAAGTTCGTTTTTGAATCTCTGCTTGCGCTGCTGACTTGTCTTCTGCGACCCCCTCGGGGGAGTTCTTCCAAATTGGCTTTGGTGGTACTCGAGGATCGGTTTTGCGGTTGAGTTGAGTTTGCTGGCTCTGCTGTTGTGCTGAGTCATAAAAAATCATCGTTGCGATGCTGCCGAGAATTGCAGAACCAATAACTAAGACGAGCGTGCGCCCACCGCGCTGTGACATACTCCATTCCCTCCGGCCGACGATTTCCGTCAGAAGTGATAGAGGTATCGGATAGTGAATCGGTTGGTTGAGTAAAAAAAAGATTAATTTTTTTTATATAAATGCGGTAACTTACGAGTCATCTGCTCACAAAGATTCAATGAAACGAACAAGTGCCCCGCGCTCGGCTTCGGTGAGTTCTTTGCCTCTTGGCATACTCTTATCTTTAACAGCATTGAGAATTTTTGTTTTTTTGTCGCGCCACTGGTCTATAGTTGTGAGCTGAGGACGCCTTTGGTTTTTTCCGTGGCACCCGGTGCACAAAACCTTCGCTGTGTCGAAACTATAACTCACTGGTGTCGGTGTCGGCGTTGGCGTTGGAGATGCTTGGGGTGTTTCGGCGATAAGTTTACTCAAGTATGCAATCAATCGGGTTTTGTCAGGTTCGGTCAATCCGCCTCCTGGAGGCATCTGATTCGACTCAACCGCAGC
>JBEAPS010000139.1:0-14071 GCA_041164285.1 Pseudomonadota bacterium | reverse complement strand
ACACTCGCAAGGGTATAATTGGTCACTGTCAGGAGTTTTCCTGCTCGCAACCCGATGAAATCGGTTATACCGGAAATTGTGTTGCCGGCCGACAAAGCGACCCTCTCATTTGTAATGTTGTGAACAGCATCTACTGCACGGGGCCCTATAGAGGCAGCCAATGTCAGCGCTCTCTTGAGCTTAATCTGACCCGTCGGCCGGTTGTTCATGCTGATAAAGAACATGTTCGGAATTACGCCAATGTTGATCCAGTGCTCAACCCACAATTGCAGCTATCACCCAAGCCTCTTTCCGAGCTGTCGCCTGGTCCGGCCGTGCGTGAAGATGTTCTTTTTAGAGCAGATTATACTCCTCCAACGCGACTCGGTGATACGCCGATCAAATTAGACTTAATTGTGCCTGAATCAATGCCTGAGTGTCGGCATGTTGTTGATCCCGAACTGCTGAAAAACGGAACTGTAAAAGACGCTGATGCCTTTTTAGAGCACGACAAGACCCTCGTTCAGTGCCTTTTCGTTCGGAACGATCGCTACAACAATTGTGATGAGGTTGCATCTCAGATTCAAGTTCGTTTGGTTTTCGAAACACAAAAGCTCAGGTGAGTTTTATATGAGTTCTTGGGGAGCAGCAGCTACACTCCTAACATTTCCGGCCCCAATTGAAAGCGGCCCTACGATTGCAGCTTTCGGGAATGAGGGTGTTTTTTCCGAAACTGTATTTAATGAACTTTGGTCTGGCTTTACAGACACCACGTCTTTGGCCAGCCGCTGTGCGTACGTCCGCAACTTAACTGACTCAGACGAAACATTAATTGCTCAAGATAGTTTTCTTGCTGTGACACGCGGTATCGACAAAGTGCTCTGTAAATCCGATTCTTGGTTTGTTTCTGGTCTGAGAATCGATCCGTGCCGGGTGCGGTCAGTTAGAGCCAATCTGACAATGGAAACTCTTAGAGAATGCAGTCAAAGCGGTAAGTTCTCGGAGGTACGGATTGTTTTACAGCCTATTGGTCGTCACGATCGAGGTGTTTTTTTTCCTGATGCGGCAATCCACATGTCATTTTCTAGTGCCGACATGTCAGACACAGCATCGAAATGGAAGAGAGTTTTTCTCGCTAAAAAAAGGGAGGGTCTAAGTTTTTCTGCAGCCGACATAAAATCGATCCTAGATGGACTAAAGGAACATGACGCGTCGGTTATGTTTTCAGACGCAGGGTTGTCTCGTTGGACGTTTGCGCGGGCTGAGTATCGTTCTGGGCAATGGAAGAAGGTACCACTCGCCCATGGAGGTTTGCACGAATCACTCAGTGATGCAGGAACTCTGCGTAAATTCGTTCGAACTAAAGTAAAACAATCGCAGCCCAAAGCAGGGACGAGAGAAATTTTAAATCCATTAGTAACACACCCATTGAATGGGAGTTGTGTTGAGTGCCATCTCGCAGATGCGCGACAACCTGCCCGAGCTTTTCGGCAACTGGGTTGGGGGCTGAGTGGAGAGAAAGTGGTGTCGCGACGTACCGCGGAGGAGGCTATTTTTTCTGCGAATGAACTAAACGTCCTCGATGCTCGGCAGGGCAATCGTTAATCAAATATTCGACAGTGTTTAATCCTTGTACATTCTTTCCGGCTCCTTTATTCAATTAAATTGAATTGTTGGACTTGGCGCTGAAATTGCTGCGTGTCGGTAAACACACTGCCCATTCGCCAAGGAGTCTCCTGATGTTGAAACTTGTCATTGTTCCTGCCGTTGTACTCTTTTTGGCAGCATGTGGAAGCTCAGAAGATTCGGACACCAGTTCAAGCACAACGTCTCACTTTTTGCTGATTGGTTCACAAAAAACATTTCTCAAGAAGACCACCGCAGATTCAGGAACCCTCAGTGAAGGGAGTGAGAGGTGTGATATCCCGTCCGGTACACGCTTGTCTGTGCAATCAGCACCGGAGCAGCAAGGAGTGCATTACCTAGTAAACACGACAACAATGCTTCCTGACTGTGGATTCAGCCGAGGATATGTTTATACAGGGCATGTAAGCAAGTCGAGTGCTTCGAGCGGAATATCAGCATCTGCAAATGTGAAGGCTTTTCTTGATACTATTGCATTCGCTGAGGGCACGAACGATTCGTACAATATCATTTTTAGCTTTGCTCGCTTTCAGAGTTATGCGGCTCACCCGCGCAGGTTGATGTGTTCTGGTGGGTACTGTTCCGATGCTGCCGGACGCTATCAGATTAAATCGACCACATGGGATGACGTGCGAAAGGTGATCGGAGTTTCCGACTTTTCACCTGCAAGTCAGGATCGTGCTGCTATTCAGCTTATTAAGTGGCGTGGCGGCCTAGACGATGTTGAGCGCATTGCTAGCCAAAGTGACTTTTCGAATGCACTTTATACCGTCAGGCTTGAGTGGGCATCTCTTCCACACAGCCCATACGGACAGCCCACCAAAACGGTTGGAGGACTTTGGGAGAAGTTTAAGGCATTCCGGGCGAAATATTGATTGAGTGAAATTTGGTTTTTCAGGAAGCTGCACCGCTGAGGCGGTGCAGCTCTTTTAGTGTGCTTTTCCGTCGTGCATTGATGAATTGAGATATTCTTTGAATCCGCCTTCATAAATTTGCATTTCACCATGGTCAATTCGGAACACGCGGTTAGTTATTTGCGTAAGAAAATGTCGATCATGGCTCACAATAATGAGAGTTCCGTCGAAATTCTGGAGTGCATCCATAAGAATTTCGCGCGAACGGATGTCGAGGTGGTTTGTTGGTTCATCGAGGATTATGAAGTTGACAGGACGAATCAGGATGCTCGCAAGAACGACTCGACTCTTTTCGCCACCAGAAAGCACGGAGATTTTTTTATTCACATCATCGTCGGAAAACAAGAACGCGCCCAATAATGTTTTGAGAGTACCTATAGAAGCATTGGGAGCTACGTTTTGTAGCTGCTCTAGAATCGTTAGATGAGGTTTTAAAACGTCGAGTGCATGCTGGCTGAAATAACCAACTTCTAGACTCGCTCCCAATGTGCATTCGCCTTCTGTTGCGTTCGTTTGCTCCGCAATGATTTTTAGAAGGGTGCTTTTTCCGGCTCCGTTCACCCCAACTAATGCAATTTTATCGAGGCGCCGAATTGTTCCACTCACGCCAGAAAAGACTCTCTTACTGTGCCCATCCGCCGACTCCCACGTTTTACCCACAGAAGAGAACTTGACGACGTCGTCACCACTGCGAGGCGGTTTTGCAAACTGAAACTTAACTGCTTTTTCCTCGGGCGGAATTTCTATACGCTCGATTTTTTCAAGTTTTTTGACACGGCTTTGAACCTGCGCAGCATGACTGGCGCGAGCTGCAAACTTTGCAATAAACTCTTCTTCTTTTGCAAGCATTTCCTGCTGGCGTCTGAAGGATGCTGTGAGTTGTTCTTTTCTCACTTCCCTTTCACGCTCGTAGAAGTCATAGTTACCAGTGTAGGTTGTGATGTTCCCATGCGCTATTTCCGTGATTCTGTTAACAACCCTATTCATGAAAGTTCTGTCGTGGCTTGTCATGATTAAAATGCCTTTGAACTCGGTGAGCCAATTTTCAAGCCACATGATAGACTCAAGGTCGAGGTGGTTGGTGGGTTCGTCCATGAGTAAGGCATCAGGATTGAGTAAAAGAATTCGTGCCAGTGCGATGCGCATTTTCCAGCCACCACTGAAGTGCTCCACTGAGCGTTGGAAGTCTTCATTTGTGAATCCAAGTCCGCTGAGAATTTCTTGCGCTCTCACATCGAGATCATAACCGCCACGCGTTTCAAACGTAGCTTGCGCATCGCCATATTTTTCCAATAATTGACTCATTTCTTCGTCACTCATTGGCTCTGCTAAACGAGTTTCCATTTCGGAAATTTGATGTTTTAGAGTAGAGAGATCTTCCACTCCAGCCATAGTTTCTTCGAGTACTGTTCGGCCTTGCATTTCACCTACGTCTTGAGAAAAATAGCCCAAGGTGAGCGAGCTGGGGCGAATGACCTGCCCTTGATCTGGAGTTTCCTCACCAGTCAGCAGTCGAAACACAGTTGTCTTGCCAGCACCATTGGGACCTACGAGGCCAACTCTTTCGCCAGACTGAGCCTGAAAGCTTGCGTTCGCATAGAGGGTTCTTCCGCCCTGATTTTTCGTAACATTCGACATTCCGATCATGTGTGCTTTCTCCAGGCTCTGGTATGCGCGGAGTTATTGAGTTTTTTAACCGAGAGGTCAACTCTTTTGGTGGTGATGGAAGGTTTTGTTTAGAAAGTCGGGCAGTATTTCGGTGGCCAGTCCCTGGATTTGTTCCTGAAACGAGGAATGATTTTCGGGTTGTTCAAGGTTAATGCAGACGGTGTGGGCACCGGCTTTGCGGGCGACGGCGGCTAAACCAGCAGCCGGATAGACGTTACCGCTTGTGCCAATAGATATGAACAATTCGCAGCTCGTCAGCTGGTCGATGGCCGCTTCAATTCCAAATGGTCTTTCGCCAAACCAAACAATGTCTGGTCGGAGGTGAGCTGAGCAACAAGGTGAAAGGGGCAGTCCGTGAGTATCTCGTTGAGGTGCCGAGAGTAGGCTGGGCAGGGACGGATGCGACCATAGATTGTCTGCATGTTCGAGTGCAATATCTCCATCTTTGGAAAAATAGCTCCACCGGTCAGCGTACACTTTTGAACACTTGATGCATTTGGAACGAGAAAGCGATCCGTGAATATCGATAAAATTTTTGTGTGGGAGAGCCCCAAAAGCTCGCTCATGTAGCGTGTCAACGTTCTGTGTAATGAGAAGAGCACGTCCTGCCATGGTTTCTAGCTTCTGTATTGTTTCAGCTAGCGCTGAATGAGCAACATTGGGCTGTGCTTTGTGGGCGTGCATGCGTCGCAACGAGTAGAATTGCCAAACTAACTTTGGTTTGCGCTTGAATCCTGCCGGACTCGCAACATCCTCGACCGAGTTTCCCTCCCACAGTCCATTAGAGTCTCGAAATGTAGCAACTCCACTTTCAGCTGAAATGCCAGCACCAGTTAAAAAAACAACTCGTTTGTATTTAAGTTCGGACACCAAAGATCCCCCTTGAAGGCGTTCAGCGATGATTCCACATCTCAAATCAATTTCAACTCATCATCTGTTTCCCAGATCTATTTCCGAAAATTTCGTGACACGTCATAAATGTAGCGCTTGCTTTGATGGCAACTGTCAGCGCCCTCATTTTAGCTAAGTGGCGACGCTGGCGATGTGTTGCTTGCAGGTTCAGTGTTCAGCAATCATTTTGAAGCAGCTCAATTTTTATATGTAAAAACAACTGTCGGACTGCGATGATAGGGCAGGAGTCATTGGTTAACATTTATCTATTACACTGATTGCTCTATGACGAGGCAAAGTGGCGCGCAACAGATTTAGATTGAGCGTGGAGTAGGTCAGGACCCTTCGATGTGAATGCCAAAAAAGATGTGGTCAATTCGTGTTGTTCAGTTGCCTCTGCCGGGCTTCGGCCAGTAGACTTTTATGGGCCGATCATCTTTTGAGGAGGGGGCTGTGATTAAGGGAAACCGACAGTCGGAGCTTCAGAGCATTTTTGAGAGATATGCGCAGCTTTTGGTGTTTTCGCCGCATATGGATGATGCGGTGTTGAGTTGCGGTGGCTTCATGTCTACAGTTTCGCAACGAATGAAATGTGCAACCGTTACGCTTTGTACCTCGGATCCTGATTTAGCTCCTCATGAAAGCCCACCGCATGGCATAGCACTTCCTTCAGAGCGGCGTCACGAAGAAGCGGCAGCAATGAAGGCACTTGGTAGCGAATTAATTCAACTAGATTTTGTAGATGCTATTTATCGTAAGGACAGGCACGGCGATAGATACCTTTATCCTACATTAGATTCATTGTGGTCTATGCCAGTTGAAGGCGATGGGTACTATAGGGATGTTCTGACTCAGAAGTTCAAGACGGTGTTGAGAAGTTTTGAGTCTTTGCCAACTTTAATTCTAACCCCTGCTGGGGTAGGTCACCATGTCGATCACATATTATGCACCCAGACTCTTCTTTCTTTGGTTCCAGACCTGAGTTCTGTCATGCTCTATGAGGATTTTCCTTACGTTGTTGATCAGGGTGAGCACGTGGGCGTCTCAGATTCCATCGAAGCTGCACTGCGCAGACTGCATGTGAGAGGAGTGGAAAGAGTTGAATTTCACTCAGATATCGATGCAAAAGCCTCTTTAATTCTTAACTACCCTTCTCAGTTGGATACGATTTTTGGCGGTTCCACTCACATTCGTTCCGTATTGGCGAAGTCAGGAGTTGAAGAAACTGCGGTCGAGCGTTTTTGGCTGGTTGAGCCGGTCACTTAATATCGCATTTCATTATATCGAAAAAGTGAGATTCCAATGACTCAGAACCACATGCAATCCGAAATCGCAGAACAGCCCACATTATTTCGACGCCAGGCGCAAGGCTGGAAACAGCGTGCAGCAGAACTGAGAGAAATTCTTCAGTCGAAAAATCAAATTCTTTTAGTAGGACGCGGAAGTTCGGGAAATGCTGCTCTCTATTTCACGTATTTGTGGTCAATAACGAGTGGCAGGCAGCCCACAGATTTCAGGCTCTGGCTAGCACAGATGAATAATAATGTGGGTGATTACTCCGACTGCGCTGTACTTGCATTTTCGGCATCTGGTCAGAGCACCGATGTTGTAAGTTCTTGCAGGTGGCTCAAGCAGAAAGGTGCTTTTATAGTTGGAGTTACCGCAGCTCCCGACGCATCTTGCCGCTTGGGTGGTGTTGCGGATGAGATGTTTCATCTCAATTGTGGTCTTGAACGCGCTGTTCCTGCGACAAAAAGCTTCATGGCTCAAATGGCAGTCTCTGCGGCTTTGTCTGGAATGCCTGTACAAGATCGTGCGAGCGCAATTGCATCAAGCATTGAAAAAACAATTGTAAGCCCTGCTTCAACACAACTTGCGGATTTTCTCATGGGTGCGCGCACGGTCGTCATGCTTGGTCGTGGTCTTCTCTTGGGTGCAGTGCACGACGCAGCACTCAAGCTGCAAGAGACTACAGGTTTTGCTGCTTTTGCGTATTCAACCGCTGAATTTTTTCATGGTCCACTGGGCAGCTTGTCAACTGAAGATAGGGTTGTTCTTTTTTTGTCGGGCGATTCAGCCTTGGAAGTGCGCCTTCTCAAGTTACTTGTTGCTATGAAAGTTCCAGTGCGACTGATCAACCGTAACACCTTGTCTATTTCGGAAGATGCCTCCGCTCAGCTTGCTGAGTTCGTCTCCGAGGCGGGCTCCGGGCCAATGTTGTCGTCTTCAGAAATTGCCAGTACCGGGCACGACTGGTCAGATGTTTTCGCTGTGATTGCGCTTGTCCAAATGACTTGTCTTTCGTTGTGCGGTCGCCTCCATCGATCTCCAGATGCTCCCCTTCATTTGAAAAAAGTGACGGAAACGTAAGCATTTCTATCCTAATCAATTAATGAAATTCTCAGCAACATACGTGCAATTTTGCTCTATTGTTGATACAACATATAGGCCATTTTGAAGGCGTTAGGAGCAGTATGAGCATGAGCAGTTGCACAATTAAATTTCCTTCGGCACTCCTGAATCAAACTGTGAAGAACTGGATTGAGTCAATCGTTGAACACTGTCAGCCTAAAAGTGTTTATTTTTGCGATGGAAGTGAAAACGAGTTTGAAAAACTTTGTGACCTCTTGGTTTTGCAAGGAACATTCAAGCGGCTAAATGAAAAAATTCGCCCGAATAGCTTCTTGGCTTGGTCAGATCCAGGCGACGTTGCGCGCGTGGAGGATCGCACTTTTATCTGTAGTCGTCGTGAACAAGACGCCGGACCTACTAATAATTGGGTAGCCCCTGCCGAGATGAAGAAAAAGCTCAATGGACTTTTCAAAGGCTGTATGAGTGGTCGCACCCTGTATGTTGTGCCATTCAGTATGGGACCGATTGGTTCAAGTTTGAGTAAAATTGGAATTGAAATCACCGATTCGCCTTACGTTGCGGTCAACATGAAAATCATGACCCGCATGGGCTCGCAAGTGTGGCAGGCTCTCGGCACCGAAGGTGAATTTGTTCGATGTATTCACAGTGTAGGTGCTCCCTTAGATGCGGGACAGTCGGATGTTGCATGGCCATGCAATAAAGACAACAAGTACATTGTTCATTTCCCCGAAGAAAGGGAGATTTGGTCCTTTGGTAGCGGCTATGGAGGTAATGCACTTCTCGGTAAGAAGTGTTTTGCGCTCAGAATCGCGTCAGCTATGGCGCGCGATCAGGGCTGGCTTGCTGAACATATGCTTATTCTTAAGGTCGAAGATCCAAGCGGTGAAAAGACATACGTTTCGGCCGCCTTTCCAAGTGCCTGTGGAAAAACAAATTTAGCAATGCTGATTCCGCCTAAACATTTGGAGGGGTGGAAAATAACAACACTCGGCGATGATATTGCTTGGCTGCATCCGGGCAAGGACGGAAAACTTTACGCAATCAACCCGGAGGCAGGCTTTTTTGGCGTGGCACCCGGCACTTCGGATTCGACCAATCCAAATGCTATGGCAAGTATTCGTGCCAACACCATTTTTACAAATGTTGCTCTCACGCCTGAAGGAGATGTTTGGTGGGAAGGAATGACCGAAACTCCTCCCGCTCAGCTGACCGATTGGCAAGGACAGCCTTGGACTCCAGACTGCGGGAGAAAGGCAGCTCACCCTAACGCTCGGTTCACCGCACCAGCCAACCAGTGTCCAGTGCTTGATCCCGATTGGGAGAATCCAAATGGAGTTCCGATCAGTGCGATTGTTTTTGGTGGTCGCAGAGCGACAACACTGCCTTTGGTTTTGCAGTCGTTCAATTGGAATTTTGGGGTATATCTGGCAGCCACAATTGGTTCTGAAACAACAGCCGCCGCAGCTGGTAAGGTCGGAGAGGTTCGGCGTGATCCTTTTGCCATGCTGCCGTTCTGTGGCTATCACATGGGCGAATATTTCAACCACTGGTTGCAGATTGGTCGTACGCTGTCGAATCCCCCTCGTCTTTTCTGTGTCAATTGGTTTAGGAAGGATGAGCAAGGTCAGTTTATGTGGCCAGGCTTCGGCGAGAATATGCGTGTGCTCAAGTGGGCTGTTGAGCGAGTTCGCGGGCGCGCAAATGCTATAGAAAGTTCGCTTGGTTGGATGCCTCGATACAAGGATATGGATTGGAGAGGACTCGACTTCTCTTCAAAAAAATTCAATTCAATCATGACAATCGATACAGAAGAGTGGAAGCAAGAGCTTCTTGGCCATGAGGAGTTCTTTCACAAATTGTATGATCATCTGCCGCGAGAATTTGGGAACATGCGTGAACTGCTGTTGTCTGCACTCTGGCGCTCGCCCGAAACTTGGGAAATGTTGCCTGAAAGATACGCTGAAGACGACGCTTGAATGTTCAATGCAAAGAGTAATTCTTCGAAAGCAGCTTGGGTCAGTGGCTTGAATGAATATCCAGCGGAACGCAGTGCTGCATTGAAGGCCGCCGCGGAATCGCTTTCCATAATATCTTGGTAAATTTGATAGGCACAAAGTGATTTGTTTCGTCCATATCTTATGGAGAGTTGGCCATGTCGAATGGCTTGGTCAATGAGTTTCTGTTCGTTTGTGCCTATGAATCCGTACCAGCTTGGGAATGCGTCGAGTATCTCACCATATCTTCCTGCTTCTTCAAGCCATGCGTTTGCGTGATTTGAGATTTCGGCAATTTGCTCTAATCCAAATCCACTCACGCCCAAAACAGCTGACCAATTAATATCTGAGATTATGAGCTCGTCTCCAGGATGTCGCGGATAGCTTTTGCGCAGCTCGTTTAGTCCTGCAACCATGAGTAATGCCCATCGTGTGCCGAGAGCATCATCGAGCTGAGCTCTATTGAGAATTTGTACAGCACGGACCATTGCCTGAAGGGCGTGCATGTTATTCACTCCATAACTAAATATTAAATCCACTGTTTTTCTGATCACCTTGTAGCAGCAATGTGGATCTGTGATTATGAGGAATTGTTTCAAGTTTGAAAGCATTCAGGTGTCTGAGTCTTGATGTTGACAACTTAATCCGTGCAGTAGGAACGAAATCAGATAAAATCGAAGTCAGTAAAATCTCCATGGAGTAGCGTCATGAGGGTCGCAGTCATAGGCGGCGGATATACAGGGCTTGCATGTGCCTCTGTGCTTGCAAAGAATGGTGTTTCTGTCGTTTTGTATGAAAAGGAAAAGCAGCTCGGTGGTTTGGCTTCCGGCTTTAAGGAACTGACTTGGACTTCATCTCTTGAATGCTTTTATCATCACTGGTTCAAGACTGACCGATTTGTTCGGAAGTTTGCAGAGCTCTGGGATGCAACAGAGGGAATAGAGTTCAAAAGACCAACGACAGTTTTTCAGACTCACCGAAGTGGTTTTGTTCCCTTAGATAGCGCGTTTTCACTTTTGCGCTACCCTGAACTGAGTACGCCCGACAAACTTCGTATGGGAATTTGTCTCGCATACCTAAAAATCACTAAAAACTGGACGAGGCTTGAGCGATACACTGCTGAAAGTTGGTGTGAGCGTTTTATGGGTGTTGAAGGTTATCGTGCCATCTGGAAACCCTTGCTCGTAGGAAAATTTGGTGAGCATGCTGCGTCTGAGATCAACATGGCTTGGCTTTGGGCTAGACTCCATTGTCGCACATCAGAACTTGGTACTTTTCGTGGTGGATTCGATCAGTTCACTCAATGTGCAGAAAAATATCTAGTCAAAGCTGGTGTTCGTGTTTTTAAAGATGTCTCAAGTCTGAGCGTGGAGCGACTCAAAAGCGGCTGGAGTGTGGCAGCTGCGTCTCACGGGGTGCAGGAACATGAAGCCGTTGTGGTTGCGGCATCGCCGAGAGCTTTCTCAAAGCTTGTTGGTGTCCACGCTCCGGAGCACAGCAACCGAATACTCAGTCAACCGGCACTGGGAGTGCAAGTAGTTATCCTTGCACTGAACAGTCCTCTAGGTAAGCATTATTGGTACAGTCTGCAGAGAGATTCGCGACAGCCCTTTCTTGCGGCAATTGAACACACGAATTTTTCAGAGCCCTCCGAGTACGATGGTGAGCATCTTGTTTACTTGGCTAAGTATGTGGATACGAGAAGTGAGGAATGGCAGCAGAGCGATGATCATCTGACCGAACTTGCAAGACTGACCTGCAGAATGATCAACCCGCAATTTAGTGACGATAACGTTATTAGAACTCGCATTTTCAGGAGTGAGTATGCTCAGCCTGTTGTCGGATTAAATGCTTCCCGATTCGTACCATCTATTCACGTCAATGGCGTCCCTCGATTATTTCATGCAAGTATGGGACACGTTTATCCATGGGATCGGGGAACAAACTTTGCTTTAGAGCTAGGTGAAACTGTGGCAGAAGAGGTTTTGAAGAGTTTGGCAATCAAGCGCTAGTTCGCTTGGTAAGATCGGCTGATGCATAACTTGAGCCAGCTATGGCCAGAGCAAATACAACAAGACCAGTTAGAAGCGCTGCTTCTGGCCAGATCCCTGAAAGCAAGTACTGACACATCCAACTCAGTGGCAACGCTGCTATAAGTGTTATAAAAAACGGACGAACGCTTTTTCGATATTGACAGAGCGCTATTGTTGGAGTGCCAAGGTTGAGAAGTGCATGCGAGAGAATGAGTATTGAGCTCAGCTTAATTACTTCGATATTGCTGAACGGAAAAAACCATCGAGCCAGTCCAAGTTGTTCAGCTATCCATAATCCACAAATCATAACTGTAAATATTATGATCATTTTGAGTGCAAATCCATAAAACTGTTCTTTGACTGCTGAGTTGTTGAGGTTCGTCCAATTAGCAACTTTTGGAGTCTGTAATTGACTCAATGTTTGAAAAGCCAAAATAGCTGGAGTCGCAATTGCGATGGATGTGTTGAAATGAGTCATCGATTTTTCGCCAATTTCACGTATGAGAAAAGCTTGTGCCACTAGGCCCTGAGTGAGTTGAACAGCAATAATAGAAGCGGCTATGAAACTACCACGAAAAAATTGTGAGTGGGTGTCCATAGAAGCACTCTTGAACTTCAAGATTCTCACAAAATTTATTGAATTTTGATTCATGAGTTTCTTAAGTGAAAAATTCCATGCAATAAGAGAACACAATAACAAAGTCACCGAAAAGCTAATCACTGGGGCGTAAAGCGAAATTCTATCAGACAATAATGAAGGAATCAGAAACGCACCTATCGCAAAGATTCGGCTCATACGAGCAAGAACTGCCTTTGAAAATTTTTCCTCTGCAATGAAAATTGTGTCCACGGTAGTCATCACTGCAAAGGGAATAAGGCTGAGCTGGAACAAGATGAAAGCTTGGGTCATCTCTGCTCCGAATCCGGCTGATATCGAGTAAATAAGTGAAACGATCACAGCGATTAGCCCAAGTGCAAGGCGGCTTTGAATAAGAAGTGTTTTGACTGATGATTGACCCAATTTGTCTGCAGATCGATAATTTCGAATGAACTCGGTTTGCGTACCAAAGTCAGTGATCAGTTGAAATGTGGTGAACGAGAGAAGAATCGTCGATAATTGTGAGTAGCGCGATGGATCAGTGACAGTGTGTTGCATGAGCTTGAGAGCAAGAAAGCTGGCAAGCCCACTCGCAAGCGACAACCCATATTGCACACCTGCATCTCTGATTGCATTGTGCTTCGTATTCTCAAGCACGCCAAGCTCTCCCTGTGGCAGTTCAATTGTGAGCATTGAGAGCGAGTGAAAAGTTCAGCGTGTGGATTTGATTGTTGTTATACCCATCGGAGCCTGCTTCGGGCGATTTGCTGGTACCTTTTCCACCACCACCAATGTAGCGTGTGACAAAAGCTGCATTTAGCCATGAAACTACGGGGAAGCCTAGCTTCAGTGATACATCATGAAAGGAACCGACAACGTCTGAAGTTCCACCATTTAAGTATTTGACTGGGACATATATTGTATCAATATCGGTTCCCCACCAAACTCCTTCCCCCATTTGTGACACTGATTGAAATTTGAAAATGGGAACAGGACCAACATTACGGTTGCTTCGGTGTTGCTTTCCATCCACGCTTGTAAATTCGATGCGTGCATTTCTCAGCTGAAGGCTTGCCCCTAGCGCTACTTTTGTCGTGTCGTTTGACCATGTATCTCGCAGCCAGCTGAAGCGATAAAATGGAAATGAATATTTAAAGTCGACGGGAGTGTTTGCATCAAAGAGAACGTCGTCGACCTGCAGAGGCTGGGTCAATCTCATTCTCGTATTGAGTTCAAGTGGTTGGTAGAGAAAGATGAATCTACTGCTGTCAGATGTGCGGAGAGCAACCTCAGCTCGGGCAAAGGGAAAAAGTATGTCCTGTCCACCTGACTTGACGTAGTTGAACTCAGTTCCCTTTTTTCCAAACTGGATGATGTGGGACATGACAGCAGAGTATCCGAGCTCGAGCGTACCGACTGTTTCAGGCGCAGCTGCCGTTGCGGCAGTAGGTGCCATGGTCAATGCCAAGATGCCAAGCGCAACACCGAGTCCGGCGCTTATGGATTCAAGTTTTCTCATACGGTGTCTCCCATTTTTTTTCGTCCTTTTGAGATATTACAGGTTGTTTCCGATAGCGGCCAGCTAATAGAAAGAAACTTTATTGAAAATGAGTCTCATTAGCGTTAAGTCAGAGACTAGTGTTCGGTGAGGAGGCTTCGGTTTTGCCTAAGTATATGAGTCAATTGAATAAATTTGAGTCTGCAGTCATAGTCGCCGTCCGCGAAGGGCACCCCTTATCGGAAAGAATGGTCGAACTGGGTTTCATCGGAGGAGAAACGGTCTCCGTATTGCATGAGGCTCCGCTTTCGCGTGACCCAATTGTAGTGGAGTGTGGTGGAGTGAGGCTTGCCCTCCGGCGCGAGGAAGCATCGCTCGTAGAAGTGGCTGAGGCGCACGTCATGAAAGGGCAGGAGGCATGATTCAGTCGGCAGGTGCTTTGGTCGCGGTTGTCGGTCATCCGAATTGTGGAAAAACTG
>JBEAPS010000138.1:0-6490 GCA_041164285.1 Pseudomonadota bacterium | reverse complement strand
CGGCGACAATTTGATATGTTTACTTATAACATGCCAGTCTTTGGTCCATTGGTTCAGCGAGTAGCTGTTTCAAGATTTTCCAAAACTTTGTCTACAGTGTTAAGCTCAGGTGTGCGTATTGTTGAGGGCTTGCAATTAACTCGAAATGTCGTTGATAATGCTGTTTTGGAAGATGCAATCGACGACTCAATACGCAGAGTTCAAGACGGTGAGAAGCTGGCTGCAGCAATTGAAAAAACCAACAGGTTTCCTGTGATGGTGATTCACATGCTCAGAACTGGAGAAAAAACCGGTCGTTTGGAAGAGATGCTCGTCAATATCGCAGAAGCGTACGATGATGAGGTTGACTATAAGATTGAAGCGACAACTAAACTCATCAATCCTTTGATGACCGTCATGATTGCGGGTATTGTTATGTTGATGGTTATGTCAGTTCTCGGTCCTATGATGCAAGCTATGAATAGTCTCAAGTGATTTTTTAATGAGGGTAATATGTTTCAGATGATGCGTGCTCGATTGTCTCAGTTGTTTTCTTCCCGTGTTCAGGCTCAAAACTCCCAAGCTGGTTTCACACTTTTGGAAATCATTATTGTATTGGGAATTCTCGGTACTCTTATGGCAGTTCTCATAGGAGGAATCGGCGATGGAGGAACGAAGGCTAAGATTAAAGAAACTGGTGTAAAAGCTGCAAACATTCAAGGTAAACTTTTGCAATACCAGTCCGACGTCGGAAACCTTCCGTCCACTGCAGATGGCCTTCAGGCACTCTTGCAAAACCCTGGCTCCAGCTCTAAATGGGGCGGACCCTACATTTCCAACGAAGATGACATCAAGGATGGATTTAATGGAATGTTTGAGTATGAACTGACCTCTAAGGGAGTTAAGCTTGTATCGGCTGGACCAGATGGTCAGGCAGACACCGAAGACGACATCACTTACCTTTCAGGACGCGAAGTTGAGAACGCTGCTCCTGCAGCAGCTGATGAAGGAAACTGATTCTTGATTGATTCAATTTAATTGCATACCCGCCCGAGGAGATTTGAGCCGTGAAAACGTGTTTATACACGAAGCCGCGCCATGACAATCCTCGTCAGGCGGGTTTTACTCTTTTAGAAATAATTCTTGTCCTTGCTATTTTTGGTGCAGTGGCCTCTGTGATTTTGCCAAACGTTGGTCTGACGATCGGTTCGCGCATGTCCATGGCATTACGCGAGTTGTCAGGTACGGCGCGTGCAACTTATGACAATTCAATTCTGACCGGTCGTGTCAATCGCCTCGTGATTAACTTGAGGACAAGTGAGTATTGGGTCGAGGAAGCACCGTTTGGATTTTCAGGCAGACCGTCTGCTCAAAGCTCTGACGGTTCTGCGTCAGCGCAGCGGATTGAGGACAATAGGGCGAGGCTCATCGAAGATCTCGATCGCGCTGCGACTGAAGCGAGACGTTCAGGTGGTGGCTCTGATGAGAGGGTCTACACTGTCCGCTCATTTTTGGTCGCACAGAGGGCGTCATTGAAAGAAGCTAAGTGGATCGAGGTTGAAGATTCTATTCTGACACGGCGCAGACTTCCTGGCGGTCTTTTGTTTTGGAGTGTTGCAACTGAAGGGATGACACGGCCCCTCAGTTTCGGTCAGCTCTCAGAAGGCGAAGTCGCTTTTGTTTACTTCTTCCCATGGGGAGAGGCTCTCAGGACACAAATACAGATTGCTTCACAGTCTCCTGAAACGGGTGGGTATGATGAAAATGGTCCAAAAAACACTCTGGCTTTGGATTCACTCTCGGGTCAAAGCTCAATACTCGAGGGCTTGCAAGAGGCAGACTTTATCCGCGACCGCTGAGAGTCGGCGCGAATCTGGATTTACATTGCTTGAGTCGCTGTTGGCGATTGGTATTCTTGTGACCGTGTTTTCACAAATTGTCGGAGTTCAAGCGAGTTCATTGTCTGTTGCGAAAAACAACAAGGCTAACATTCAGGCCACTTGGGCACTCCGTTCACTTGTCTCGCAAATAGAGTACATTGCTGACGTCAAGGGCGTTAAGGCTTTGCCACCCGAATCGACGCAGCCGCCACCTCTAAAACTCGACGGTGATTATGAAGAAGCTATGCGTCTTGATTACAAAATTCAAACTCCCCAGATAAAAGCTTCAAAATTTCTGCTGGCTTCAGTTGGTTTAGGACAAAGCCTCGCTGGCGATGAAGATGAGGCTAGTGGTAACGATCAAATGAAGCAGTTTGGAGAACTTTTAGATTCGCAGCTCCCCAGTGACATTTATCGAAGCGTTAATCTGACGGCCAGCTGGAACGACGGGCAGACGACACGTTCAACTGAGTTGGGTATGTTGTTAATTGACCGCAGTGCTGTGCACATTGGTATACCGGGGCTCACTCAATGAATGGCAATAGTAATACTTCCACAAGTCGCAGAAAGTGCGAGGAGTCTGGGTTCACACTCATTGAGATTGTGATTGCTATCGGAATTCTTGCATCACTGTCTCTTTACGCAGTAAGCGCTCTCACAAATCAAATTGAAACTCGAAATAGGTTGCAGCAATCCAATGAAGTGATCCACGCTGCGCACGCTGCCATGATGCGCCTGACTGACGATATTCGTCACGCATATATGCTGAGCGGAAACGAGGAGCAGGTTGCATTGTCAAACAGTGATAAAGTTGGGCGGCCCATGTTTGTACTTAAGGACATTCCGCGCTTATTACTCATGACGCAAGCACATCAGTCTCTGATAGCAAATAAGCCTGAATCGAATCTTGCCTATGCACAGTACGTTGTATGTCCAGACCCTTCTGCTCCGTCTGAAGTGTGCAAGGACAGAGATTCATACAATGGCCCAAAGCAACTCGTGCGTGTCGTAGATCCAACAATTGCAAAAGTAGCTGACGACTCTTTTATTTCAGGTGTTTCACAGGTTCTTGTCAACGACTTGAAAGAGTTGAAGCTCAAGGCTTGGAATGGTCAAGATTTCTTGTCAGACTGGAATACAGAACGCAGTGACTTCGGCAAAAAGTTACCAAAAATGGTAAAAATTGATCTTTCTGTCTTCATGCCGAAAAGCGGGTCAATGTTGGGTTTACCCGAGGATGAGGTTGTGGACGCTGATCGAGAGCGGCCTTCAATCACTCTCAGTACGATTGTTTATTTGATGTACACAGCAGGTCAGTCTGATCTTAAGGAAGCTAAGGCTGAACCGGGGTGGGTTCAATGAGATTAAAGTTTTTTAAGCTCCACCAATTAGCCGAAAGGTTCAAGCGCAAACATCGCAGTTCTGAACGTGGTATGGCGTTGATTTTTGTTTTGTCTCTTGTGGGCGTCATCATGGCGGTCATGGGAGAAGTGTTTTTTCAGGCTCAAATTACTGTACGAAGCTCGATTGGTGAGCAAGATAGAATGCGAGCTGAAGCTGCTGCACTCACCGGTGCACAATTTGCATTATTTCTTATAGCACTTGAATCTCAGGTGAATGACGTAGGCAACAACAAGAATCTACCGCCCGCACTTTCAGCTCAGTTGTCAGCAGTTCCAGCCATGGTCAAAAGCCAACTCGGAGGTAAAAACCTTTCCGAATTGCTCAATGGCTTTCCCATTGGTGCACAGGGTTTGAATGAAGTTAAAGACCTCTCCAAAATCAATATCAGCGCAAGTTTAGACGAGGGGCTCGTTGATGCCCTCAATGCAATTCAGGGCTATTTTGTGCTCGATGTAAGCAATGAAAGCGGAAAGCTAAATTTGAATTTATTTACCGACCGGCCTTCCTCTGACGTAATGTACGAGTCGTTGATTCGTCTTTTCTCGCTTCCTCGGGAGTCGCGTTGGCTTGAAGAGAAGGGTTATCCTCCGCGTCGCTTGGCTGCGAATGTTAAAGACTACATCGATAGGGACAAAATTGATTCAGCCGATGCTGGCGACGAAGTCTCACAGTATGGCGATGGTCCCGGACGTGTCCCAGGAAGACCAAAAAATGCTGCTCTCGAATCTCTTGAAGAACTCCGAATGATTCCGGGCTTTCATGATGATGAAATTTTTAACGTGTTTTCTCCTTATCTTACCGTTTGGCCACTGGCTCCCAAGGACGGAAAGCTTCTTGATTTTAATGTGGCCAAAATAGAGCTTTTAGCGGCACTCGTGACTCCTTATGGGAGAGACGTTGAAGACACCATTGTGGATCGCATTGAAGACAGGCGCGCGGAGGGTGCTGTCGTGAGTAAACCGCAGGAACTTGATGACCTGATTCAATCCCAAGACAGTATGACTAGGCAAATTCGGTCCAAGCTGTTCAATTGGAAAACACAGCTCTACAAAGTGAATGTGAGGGGAGTGTCTGGTAAAGTTGAGCGCACCTACCAAATGATTCTCGCAAAGAACCCAGCAGCAGTTGACAATTTGAGACAGTCCAACAAGCAAAAAGAGGCAGCGGCTTCATCTCCAGCAGGTGGCGGAAATGAGGGATCTGACGGAAAAGTGCAGACTTCTCCTGCAGGAGGCGGCTCTATTCTTGACTCTCAAAAGTTGCCCCTGAAGATCGTCTACCAGCGATTTCTTTGAGGAGTGCCATGATAGTCAGACTGATTGCCGCAATTATTGTTTTCTTGGCTATAACATCTTTGGTGCATCTCTATATTTTTCAGCGCTTGCTTGAGCCGTTGCTTGAGCCAGCGCAGCGCGATGTCGGTATTGCGGCCGTAGGAGCTCTCTGGCTTATGACCTTGATCGGATTTCCTGTCGCGCGGGCAGTACCCAGAGGGCTGCGGAGCTTGTTAGAAATCATAATGTTCACATGGATGGGCTTCGCCTACCTGCTCATGTTGGTTTGTGTGGCGACTCTTCCGCTGAGTGCCACGTTGCATTGGCTTGGTCGTTCAGAATCAATTTTGGCGGTGTTTATTTTGGGAGTTGCCTCAGTTCTTGCTTGGCGCTCAGTGCGAAAAGTGTTGCAGCCAGAGCTTGTGCGCTACCAGGTGATTCCTGTTAACAAGAAGTTGCCCAGTGAAATTGAGGCTCTTTCAGCGGTAGTTCTCTCTGATGTGCATGTGGCTGGACTTGTCGGTGGCGAGCGAATGAAACGCATTGCTCGCACAGTCAATGAGCTAAAGCCCGATATGATTTTTGTAACAGGTGATCTTGTCGACGGCAGTGTCAGGCAGCTTGCTTCGGCGGTGCTGCCACTGAAGGACATGTTTGCGAAATACGGTGTCTATTACGTTACCGGAAATCATGAATATTACAGCAATCCACAAAAGTGGCGGGAATTCTGCTCTGAGAAACTTGGTTGGAAAGTGCTCTCTAACGCTCATGCACAAATCAATATTGACGGTCAACTTGTGAATATTATCGGAATTGAAGACCGATCATGGCTGAGACAACTCAAAGGCAAAGCGCGCGACGATGTTCGACTTGAGCTTGCCACTCAGGCCCTCTCGGAGAGTGAACGAAACTCTGCACTTAATATTCTTTTAGCGCATCAACCGAAGGATGCAAAAAACGTCGAAAAGTGCCCTTGGATTGACGTCCAAGTTTCGGGACACACACACGGTGGCCAGTTCTGGCCACTGCACTTTTTCGTTTATAAGGACCAAACCTATAATACAGGGCTATATACGATTAAAAACACACGCACTCAGTTGTACGTGAGCGAGGGAACTGGATTCTGGGGACCACCCATGCGACTTGGGACCAATTGTGAAATCAGTGTGCTTCGATTTGTCAGCGGCTCAAATTTGCAAGCTTAAACTTTCGGCTTTTGGGCGCTATACAAATAAACAATACTGGCTCCCAGAGTTTTGTAACTTGCGTTCACAAATCCTGTTTCGAACAGTTCTGCAACAAACTGAGCGCCGGCAGGGAAACTCTCGACAGTTTCTGTGTAATACCGATAGGCAGGCATAAATCCAGAGATACGGCCACCAATGTAGGGCAGCAGTCGAGAATAAAACTTGTATGCTGCACCAACTGGCTTGAATTCAGGTCGTCCACTTTCCAGAATCACGAGCGAGCCGCCTGGTTTAAGAACGCGCAGGATCTCTCTGAGCCCGTCCTGAAAAGGGTTCACATTTCGAATACCCCAAGAAATGGTCACTACGTCAAAAGTGCTGTCCTGAAAAGGCAAGTTCCTTGCATCGCCAACCTGAATATCAACTTTCTGAGAGTAAAGTGAGGCTTTTGTGGCAATTTTCTCTCGAGCGACATTCAACATGCCTTCTGAGGGATCTACTGCAGTCACACTCACATCATTGCGGAGTTTCAACACTCCAAGAACGACGTCGCCCGTTCCTGTGGCTAGATCAAGCAAGTGGCCTTTTTGAGGCAAAAGTTTTGCCGTCGTCTTGCAGAGTGAATTCCGCCAAAGCCTGTGTAGTCCGAATGTCATGGCATCGTTGGCCAGATCATAGGCGGGCGCAATGAGATTGAATCCTGCAACGACGTTGTAATTCTTCTGCATATTGATTCCTTCGTGCTTTGAATTTCCCTCGATGCCCA
>JBEAPS010000137.1:0-2999 GCA_041164285.1 Pseudomonadota bacterium | reverse complement strand
AGGCCATCACAGCATCGCCAATAAACTTATCTACATATCCCTGACCTGTTGTCACAAGATTTACAACCTCGTCGAAATAGCCATTCAACACCAAAACAAGATCATGAGGCGATAGCCTTTCCGAAATCTCTGTAAATCCGACCAAATCAGAAAAAAGCACAGTAACTGGTTTAAGCTCTCCAAATCGAGATACTTTCACATGTCCAGATCTAACAAGTTCCACCATATTTGCAGACATTGAATTCTTTAAAGCATTTGCCATGAGGCTTTGTTCGCGCCAAACGGTTCGATAGACATACAAAAGCTCTCCTCCGCCTGCGCAAATTCCAGCAGCAAACAGCGGTAGAGGCGAAACCCAATAGTTATAAAACCAAAACGCTATACTCAAACATGTAGGCATAACGAGAAGGACACTACTGAGTGCAACAATCGTCCACGAGGGAGTACTGGTGAGTTTTACCACAGAAATGGCAAGCACTGCGCTTAGAAAAATGAGTGCAGAAGAAAAACCCAATGACAAGGCCTGTATTCCATGGCCGGAGAGAGCATTTGCAAGACCAGTTGCAGGAATGATGAAACCGGGCGAACGCTGGTCGATAGGGGTTGGCTTTAGGTCGTGCAGACCGGGAGCCGAGTATCCAACCACCCAGACTTTGTACTTGAAATCACTAAAGTCACTGCTGACAGGTACCCCATCTTCAATTTCATCGTAGGTCGTCAAAATTTCAAACAAGTTCTTATGCGGAAACGCACTTTCGCTGTAGTAACGCAGAAAGTCTGGAGCAGGATTAGGATAGCTATTCATCAGTAATTTCGTTGTAACATTTGCAACACTATTGCCTCCAAGATATCGCCGGTAAATGCCATCACTGTCGTTTATGGAGGATACTTGAGCGAACTCCGAAACTGCTGGAACAATCGTTGCAACGGGCCTACGGATTGAGCCTTCTGGCCCCCTATCAGGCAAAATCACTGGTATATTTGATTCTCTTAAGAGCTCTGCGAAATTCTCGTCATCAGAAACTCCATAACCCGAAGGTTCAGTGAAAAGTATGTCATAAAAGATAGCGCGAGCAGAAAACTGCTTTGCAACTCGCGCAACTGCTCCAAACAACTCGCGCGGAAATGGAAATACAAGCCCCTTTTTGCTGCTAAATTGATCCAATGCTTTTTGATCAACAACAATCAAAGCAACATTGTCTTGCGTGTTTAGTTGAGTTTTCGTTTGAAGAACATCAAAAAAACTGAATGAAATTCGATTTGCATGAATCAAAGTCATCAAACCGAAACCAAGCCCCAAGATCACCCACAAAATGAGCCGGTTTGTATGGTGAAATCGCTTTACAGCCTTGAGGAACACCTTGCCAATCCTCTCCAGATACTTGAGACAGCCAATTCTTGTTCACTATTCCTGAACCCACTTCTTCACCGTGCGCCAATCTAACTTCAAACGCTGCGCAACCTTTTCATATGTTCCCAAGTTCAGATAAGCCTCTCGAGTGTATGCTGCGAGCATTTCATCGGCACTCCATTGCGCTGCGTTCCATGCGCTAAGAACGTCTGTCTGATCCGATTCTTTTGAATGGATCTGCGAAGGGAAGTGTTGATACCACGACGATCCATGCAGAACACAACTCCTCAAGTATTGCTCGAACTCACGCACGTTGCCAGGCCAGCTATAATCACTGGGGAACTGCTTTAGAACATTGTCTACGCACTTATAAATATAATCCGTATCAAACTTGGTTGAAAACCGCTTCAATATGCGAGAGGCAATTTGAAAAGCTTCATCGGGTGACTCATTGAGTCTCTGTCGTAATGTTGGAATCTTAATAACATCGGATGCTAAACGGTAATACAAATCAGAACGGAAGGTCCCCGACTTAATTTTTTCATATATATCTGCGTTTGTTGCTGAAACAAGCCGACCAGAAAATCGTTTCTGTTCATGGCTACCAACTGGACAATAAGCACGTTCCTGCAACACTCGCAAAAGCTTTACCTGCAATGATACAGAAAGCTCTCCGATTTCATCGAGAAACAAAACCCCATTGACGTGAGTTCGTCCAAGAAGCCCGTCATAGCTTTCCAGTGCACCGGTAAATGAGCCTTTCTTATGACCAAAAAGCTCGCTCTCAGCCAAATTCTGAGAAAACTCAGAAATATTCGCGGGTACATAGACATCGAGAAAACTCGCGCTGAATGTGTTTGTTTTTGTGCTGAACGGAATATAAGCACATCGACCTAGTGCTGCCGCAGCCTGGCTCTTACCCACCCCCGTTTCACCGAGCAGCAAAATAGGAAAACCTTCTAGATTCTCATGCATACCAGCAAGATAGAACCGTAGATCGTGAGTAAACAAGCTGCGCCACAAATGCACTCGCAGTTCTCGAACACAAGCAGCCTCGCCTGTAACGAGTCTCGATATGAAAAAAAAGGCTCTACGCATTTGAAAAAAAATCGAAATAAGATGTTCTATCTGTGAAGTGAAACCAAACTGCTCCAGTTCAGAAACTATTTCAGTTGCAAACGGAAGTTTGAGGTTCTTACCAGGGCTCTGCTGTTGGTGATGAATGTACTGATCAAACTCGTCCATGAATTTATGAAAAACAGCGAACAACGCTGCATCCGAATAAATTTGCCCCACAGACGTCGCAAGGGTCGCGGGATCAGTAAACCTGGTGTTTGAAAGAACCTTTTGGGTCGCTTCGCCTATAGATTTAGCAGTAAAACCTTCAGCACTGTCGGGAATTCTCCTGAACAGTTCCTTATCAATTTGGTCCCGCTCATTACCAAATGGGTTTGCCACAGCGGCTGCTGAAACCAATCGCAGAAAATCAATTTCTGAGTCCGACAGGTTCCCGAAGTCACCTTTTTTGGATCCTATTTGTTTTAAAGTCCAACTTCAGCTGCAAAAGCCGCTACGTCAGCAAGTGAGCGAGTTTGTGAATCCGACGAACTCTTCATTGCACTCATGTACGACCAGTACATTGCATCCC
>JBEAPS010000136.1:0-3804 GCA_041164285.1 Pseudomonadota bacterium | reverse complement strand
AACTAGTGGAAGGCGGGCATTTGCAAACACTGAGTCCTGGTTGCACTTATTTCCCGCCTGAAGGGTACTGCTTCGAACTTCTCTCAGATGAGGGAGTCAAGAAAATCGGATTGGTTGAGGCTCATGCGAGATGGAAGGGCTGGAGCCCAAGAGAAGTTCTTTTTCAGTCCGCACTTCATGCAGTTGGGGGGGGCTTCAAATTGGCAGCAATGCTTTTGAGCGGTATGAGCGATCGTGGAGTTGATACGCTCGTTCAGTTGCGCGACAGAGGGGTGGCGACACTAGCGATCGACCCGAGTAGTTCGAGAGTTCCCATCCTTCCTGCTTGCGCCGTTGCTCTAGGGGCAGTGGATGTGACTATTGATCTCGGGCTACAGCCTACCACTCAGTCCAATTATGCCTCGTAATTTTGCAGAAAAATATTAATATCATTAGATTATTTTTAATTATACGTAATTGAATTTGCATTATTGATTGCAGAACGGAAGAAGTGTTGCAAAGGCCGGCTGTCGGGACTAGCGTAACGGAGGCATTTCGCAGGGTCTTGTGCCTTGCGGTGGCTCTTGTTCTTATTGGAGCTTGACCGAGTGACAAAGCGCATAGGCTGGAACCCCCAATCTTGGGTGCAACATACGGCACATCAACTGCCAACCTATCCTGACGAACTTGAACTGAAACGAGTGATCGAGCAGTTAAGCCAGCGGCCAGCTTTGGTCCATCCATCCGAAATATTGAAGTTGAAACAGGGTATTGCAGAAGCTGGTCAAGGCCAACGCTTTGTAGTCCATGCTGGGGAGTGCGCTGAGCGCTTTATTGATTGCCAATCCGAGGCCATCACCGAAAAGATGAGGATTCTTCTTCAGCTTTCACTTTTGGCAGTGCACGGCTTCAAAAAGCCTGTTTTAACAATTGGGCGTATTGCGGGTCAGTTTGGCAAACCGCGCTCCGATGAGTTTGAAACTCGAGGCAACGAAAGTTTGCCCAGCTACCGGGGTGATATCATCAACGGCTTTGAGTTTTCGCCGGCTGCCCGTCGACCTGACCCTCATCGTATGCTCGATGCCTATCAGTGTGCATGCGCAACCATGAATTGGATACGAGCTCTGGGTGAAAGTGGTTTTAACGAGGTCACTTCTCTGAGGAGCTGGGGATTGAGCAGGCGAAAATCGTCGTCCGGTCTGATGGAAGAAATTTCAGAGAAACTGGAAGAGACTGTTTCACTCCTCTCGAATTGGGGCGGTAACGGGTCTTTGTCTACTTTTCTAGTCAAACATCCTGTTTTCACATCGCATGAGGCTCTGCTGCTGCCATACGAGTCTGCGCTGTCGCGCTATTCGGAAGATCACGACTGTTTTTTCAATCTGGGAGCGCACTTTCTTTGGCTAGGCGAGCGCACTAAACACCTCAATGGGGCGCATGTGGAGTACTTGCGCGGTATCGCAAATCCAATTGGTATCAAAGTGGGCCCATCGACACGGCCAGATGAACTTTGCGAACTAATAAGCATTCTTAACCCAGACAACGAGTGGGGTAAGATATGTGTCATCACGCGTTTGGGTCATCAACGGGTGGGCGATCTTCTGCCTGAGTTGATTCAGTCAGTTGATCGCAATGTGCTCAATGTCACTTGGTCATGCGATCCCATGCACGGGAATATTGTCAGGATGTCTGACGGTATTAAAACTCGATATTTTGATAGCATCAAAGCTGAGGTGTTACAGTCTCAAAGGATTCATCAGGAATTAGGAACTTGGTTGGGCGGCGTGCACTTGGAAATCACCGCTGACGATGTCACTGAATGTGTCGGTGGCGAGGTGGGAGTTAGTGAAAGTCAGCTGGGACTGAACTATCAGTCATACTGCGACCCTCGCCTCAACTATTCTCAAAGTCTTGAGCTGATGAACCATATTTGTGATGATCACAAACGTTCTTCTCAGCGTGAGGTTGCAGGTGCGGCTCAAGTTACTTCCATCGATAACGACGACTCTTGTCACCGCGTTCAGTTTTAGTTCAGCATCTTTCGCTTTGGCTGCTCAGTCCCAAGAGTTGGACGAGCAATCGATGTTTTCTCTCATAGGTCCACTGTCGATCTCTGCTGGGTTACCAAGCGGTGGTTCCGTATGGGGCGTTCCTGCTTTGGGAGCAAGGGCTGAAGTTTCGGAGGGAGAGTTTCTCAACATTGGGGTTCAATTCAGTGCTTCACGTCCTGACAGCTCCAATGCATATGGTCTTCAGGTAAAATGGCAGCATATGTTACTAACGCCTTTGTCGCGTTCGTACCCCTATGGTTTCGTGCAAGGTGGGCTGCAAAGTGTCAAGCTGACTGCCAATGACAACGGCCAAACAACTCTACTTGCTGCAGTTGGAATAGGGGTTGAGGTGTCATTACTTCGTGAAATTTCCACCTCGTTCGAGACGGGGTTTGGTGGAGTTTTTTGGCCATCTCAGTCGCTAAACTACAGCGCGGCTACCACTCAGCTCGCCATTCATTACCATTTTCAGTATTGAGATTGTGTGATGAATTATCGCTATTTTGCCATTCTGGGTGTCGTTATTCAGACCCTCTTTGGTTGTGCAGCAGATAGTTTTGACGAGTATACGGAACCTACTCAGGGTTGGACCTTCAATCTGTCTAATGGCTCGTTCCGGCTCACTGATTCTGATCAGCAAGCTGGTGACCAATTGCGTGCTCAAATTTCCGTACTTTATTCTCTCGTTCAAGGGTTTCAAGATCCAGCTATTTGGAATAGTCATCGTGCCTTTTTTTCTGAAAGCTGGAAGTCACACCTTACGATTTCTACTTCTCAGGGAAATCAGACTGAGTTCGAATGGTTTCAGTATGAACACCCTCCATCTTTAAATTATTTTGCACACTGCTCAATTCAGCAGCGCAACCGCATGGCAAGTGTTCCTTGCGATACTGTTGCGCTGCTGAATTGCCTGAATTTTCAGGTCCAGAGTTCTCAATCATCCGAAGGAAGTGCAGGCTCGGGACTGAATCGAAGCCTGCTCTTAAGTGGGTTGAAGGAATGCGGAATGAGCACAGAGATTCTGAGTCGAACGAGCCCAGAATATAAATTCTCAATAAAGGCAGGCGAAGTTCAATTCTCACCGTCTCCAGTTTTTTCGTTGCTCATTTATCCAGGACTTTGGAGCAGCTATGAAGATGCGAATGTTCAATCCATTTCGGTAGCAAGTTTTTCTGAGCCTCTCTGTAGTCGCGCTGATGCTGCTTGTCTAAGAAGCCCGCTGACCTTGGCCTCGTGCCAAGGGTGTGAACAACTTGAAAAGGGTCAGCTTTACACTGTCTTTTTCATTGAAAGTTTGCGGCAGAACTACGATGTCGTAAAGTCAGTCCCTTACATTCACTGACTCTGGTTAGTGGTAAAGCGATAGAAAAACAAGATGCGCGAGCGGAACGCCAAATAGCAGTGAATCAATACGATCGAGCATGCCACCGTGTCCGGGAAGTAAATTACCGCTGTCCTTGACGTTCGCAGTACGCTTAAGCGCGCTCTCTGCAAGGTCGCCGACCTGACCCGAGGCTCCCACGACCAGCGCCATCAAAAAAGCAAGTACTGGTGAGAAGGGAAGGGAAAAGTAAAAACAAATCGCTAGCCCTGTCAAAGCACTTGTCAGGAGTCCACCCAATGCCCCCTCAACCGTTTTCTTGGGTGAAACTTTTGGAATGAGTTTGTTGCGGCCGAATGCCCGACCCACAAAATATGCGCCTGCATCACCCGTCAGAATGCAGGCCAGACTGAAATACAAGGCAATTCCTTTAGGAGCCTCAGGAATGTCAAT
>JBEAPS010000135.1:0-5859 GCA_041164285.1 Pseudomonadota bacterium | reverse complement strand
CCGGCGAGATTTCATGAGAGAGATGGCCGATTACACAAGGGACATCGTCGAAAAAACACGTGGGTTTGACTACGAAGAAATTTATTCAAAAGAGCCTGAATTAGGCCCTTGTCCGGCATGTAAAAAAGGGACTGTTTTTGAGTCGTTCTGGGGTTACAAATGCAATCAGAAAGAAGATTGCAATTTCATCATCTGGAAAGAAAAAAATCAGCGCTATCTAGACAGAAGTCTCGTCACTGATCTCCTCACTCAAAAGACGGTTGGGCCGGTAGAGTTCATGACGCTCAGTGGTTCATCCTATGCGAGCTTTCTGACTGTCACTGAAAAGGGAATTGTTTTCTCAGACGAGAATGGGAATCCGACGGAGGCATTGCCAGGTACCGAAGCCAAAGTTCTCTATGAGGAAAGCCTGCCCGAAACATTTTTAGCTCTCCCAGGGCGGCTCATCGAAACAGAAGTCGCGTTCTTGTGCGAATTTGGTTTGTCGGCTGCTGAGGCCGAGGAAAGCGCAGATAAGCCGGCAAAAACCACTAAGAAGAAGTCGAGTAAGACGCCGACAACCGCGCGCAAAGCTGCTCCCAAGAAGCCTAAGAAACTCATGGCGCGTATGCCTAAAGTTTTGTGCGGACACGCCGTGTCCCTTGAAGAGTTCAAGGGTTTCATTCTCACTGGTATGACGTCTCCCATTACTGATTTTAAGTCCAAGAAGGGACGACCATTTGCCGCGAGTTTGCACCTCAAGGCAAATGGTAACTTTGAGTTCAAATTCGAGTCTCGCAAAAAACTTTTAGGCGAAGATGAGAAGCCAAAGGCTCGCACGAAGAAAGCAACAGGCAAAGCAAAAGTTGTAAAGAAGACGAGTAAAGTGGAGTCAGCATCAGCCGAGTGAGGCGTAGGTGGGTTCTTTTCAGTCGTGAGAGGAACATCGGGCTTGACGAAACCCCGCCCATCGGGCTATTGGCAAACCCTGCGTGTGGCAGGGTAGCTCAGATGGTTAGAGCGGAGGTCTCATAATCCTCAGGTCGGCGGTTCAATTCCGCCTCCTGTCACCACTCTCTCCAATTTACCTGTCGATCACTTCTTCTAGGTTGAGCTGAAGACTTAGCCAAAATCCCGTTAAATCTAGTGAAGTTCCCGTTTCGTTGATTCCAATTGAGCCTGTTTTTTCCAAGCTTCCAATTCGTAGACCTACACCAGTGTCCCATCCACTGATACGCAGAGCTCCTAGATCTGCAGTGGCCCACGATTCACCCCAGTGCCACAGTCCCTCGAGCGATAGCATTCGAGATTGCGCATCATTGAAGAGGTGATCTGTGTATCGGGCTTCAGCAATAAATCCGTTTTGCTGTGCTAAACCAGTGGAGCTCCATCGAAACCAGGGCTCCAAGAAATAACCTTTACCTTGAGGAGTCCAGACTTTAAGTGTCGTCTTTTCGCGATCATAATTCCATTGAGTCGAGACACTGCTATACCCAAAATTGAGCCCGAAGTTGCACAGGCTTTGCCCACAGGCGTTTTCAAGGGCAGCCGTGGCGCCGGCCGCGATAGTTTTGCGGTTTCCGGTTGCAAATTGAGTCTCCCGATTTAGGGAGGTGTTGACGAGCAACTCGCCCCCCTCTCGATCTTGGCTATACCGAGCCAAACCACCGATAGAAAACGAACGATAGAGGAGATGTCGAGAGTCGACTCTCAGGGTCGCGAGTGCTGGAACTCGCGAGAGGTTTGCTCCGGACACAGGCAGCCCAACCAGTGCCGCGCGAGTTTGCCAGACACCGTTCCACCAGTTCTCCCAGAGGGGCTCGTTGTTTTCAGAACTTTCCCGCGATGCAGAGGCTGTGTTGGATGATTCATCAAACTCAACTGATTTGATTGGGGCAAATGGTGTGGGGGGAGGAGCAGCAAGGGGTGGAAGAGTGCTTTTACGGCGTTGACGTTTGGAAGCGGGGCTGCCTGAAAGGAGAGCGAGTCCGGCATTGTCCGTCGCAACTGCGTAAGCTGCTGAGCGTGCACTTCTGTCACCAGTCTGCATCCACCAGACCGACTTTGATGAACTGGCTTGGTCCCCGACCTGAACTGGTTTGAAAATCAACCTTCCAGAGTCGCTCTTCAGGTCGAGCACTCCCGGAATAAGTTCAGGTGGCTGCTGAAGCAGCTCTGACTCAAATCGTGGCTCCGATCTTGCTGAAGCGTGGCCAACTAGAGTGAAATCACGGATGGATAGTTTTTCGTGAAGACCAGCGACCATGAGAAAAGCAAAATCCATATCCTTCAGAGATTCCGCCCAATTATTTGCTTTTTCAAAAGCGATCGACCACGGGCAATCCTCAACAAACCGTCCCTGTCGTTTGATAGGTCTACAAAGAGTGAGGCGAACGCTGTCTCCCAGTTCATTGAGCACCAAGCGCCACATATTTACGCTATAAGCCTTCGATATCCTTTCTGGATATGCACAAAAATGCGAGGGGCGCGCAAAAATGAGACCCCACGGACTCACCTCTCGGTCGGAGTGCAGTGCGACAAGATTATGACAGAGCTGAGACGAATAGATAGATGGATCAATTTCAATTCTCAAATCAAACGGCTGAGATCCTTCAGCTTTCATCCATTGCAGAGACATGAGTGCCGAACCGGCAACAGATGCAAAAGCCAACAAATTGCGGAGAGTAACCCCCCAATTCACCCCATAAGTTTTGTGAAATCGTGCCGATACTGGATTTGTGGAGGTAAGATGCGTGCGCGTTGTCGATACGTACGCGCGTAAAGCGGGTACGGAAATGTTGAGTCTCATTTTTTTGAGCTTTCGCATGGTGCTTGTCGCGTTCATTGCGCTGGCGTGCGTCTCCTGTTCGCTTTTTCCCAAGAAAGAGCTTAGCGGAACTGCTGAAGAAAGACCAAAGGTTGCACAAGGCATTATCGCTTCGCTCAATTCATTTAACGCTTCGCTCGAGTCGCTCTACACATCAATCGCTCGAGGGCTCGACGAGTCAGTTTTGAGCAAGCTCGATCAATTCATTGTAGATGGTTCGCAGAAATCTCAAGTAACCACTGAGCAGGTTGCTTACATAAAAATAGGGTTAGACATATTAGTTGACCTTAGAGCCGCTCGTGTTCCTCCAGCTGAATTTGAGCATGCGCTCGACAGCTTACGAACGACACTTGTGCTCTTCAATTTGCAGACACTGCAATACATTCAGATAGTAGGGCGCACTCAACTGCCCAGTGGCGCGTCACTGACAGACGCTCTTTCATCTTCGGAAAACACTCTCGCATTGAGCCTCTCAACCGTTGCTGATATCGCCCGTCGGGCCGGAATCGATGCGAAGAATGATGTGTCATTCGAAGTATCAGAATTAGTGAAGAAAAAAGTCTCTGCATTTGAGCAACTGCTCAGTACAATGAAGCCAGAGGCCTTCCTTTATTTGCAGCCCTATCTAACAAGTGCTCTGAAAATTGAAAAACCATTCGGTGAGTCTATGGGAATCGAGGCGCAACAGCTCTTCGCACTTGCCATAGCAGAAAACGGTCTTCTACTTGCAGGAGCTCTCCAAACGCAGAGGGATGGTGGGCAGATTGACAATAATTCGTACATCAACACACTTAAACTGTGGAGTGTTGAGATTCAAAGCAAGTCAGAGATAGCTGCGAACAGTGGAGTGATTCCAGTTCTCGGCAGTATACCCGACAAAGCGCCGAGCCTCATAGAAGGTACAGGAGGTCTTCCAGAGGGCAATGAGGGTTGGGAGTTTGTGTTGGTAGAAAAGCCCACACTGGGCAATGTCGACCTATCCAAAAATCCACCTGAATACACTCCGACTGAAACGCTAGGATTCAGTATCGACAGATATGGATTTCGTGCGTGCTTAAAAATCATCCCCGCATTTTGCACGAGCAGTTTTTCAGTGGTTGTTCAAACTCCGGTTAAGCCATGGACAATCAATATCAAAACTAGCCAAGGCGTGCCAACCCAGTTCCGTAGGGGAGATACCATCGTATGTAGTGCAGAGCTTCAATCTGCAACTCAAACGCCCATCTTCCGGTGGACACTCATTCGCACAGAACCCTCTTTCTCAGCCGAAGTCACGCAGTGGCAAGTCCAACCAGGTCAATTGTCAGTTCCAAATTCAATTACACCCGGCGGCTCAGAATTAGATGTCCGTGAAGGCGATAAAATAACTTGTGAAGTTGCAGCTCGTGACTCTAAAGGTCTTCAGTCACCCTATTCGGCCCCAAGTCTCGCGACTATGTATGCAGTGAATTCGGCTGCATCCGACATCTATTTGGCTCAAAACAATGCTGCGTTCGACGAGAATATCGTTGATAGGCTTGGCGATGCGATTCCGACAATTACAGATTCAATTGATCTCATCGTTGACGATTTGGATCCTAATTCAGATCCGTTTCTAGAAATTGTCGATTGCGATGGACAAGGAGTTGTTGATTGTCCATTCGTAGTTGAGCAGCATGCAGATAACATCCCAAATCAATCAGGTCGCTACACTGCTCGGATAAAAAGAAGAGCCAGTAAAATTTTGAATTATGAACTGAAATCATTCTACGATCTTCTTTTTAAGGTTGTCGATGGCAACGAGCAACTTCTGAAAACTTTACGGCTGAATGTTTCCGATAGAAATGAATTGGTGACCGATGTAACTCCTGCACAAATTACAATTGCAGAGGGCAGCAATGTGGAAGAAAAGCTGTCAACGATAGATGTAGACTGCGAGTTGGAGTCGCAATGCCAAGCATCTGGCTACACGTATGCATTTGCACAAGAGGACTGCCCAGCTTGTACTTATTTCGAGATCACAGGTGAAAACAATCGCTTTCTTAAAAACAAAATAAACTTGGACTATGAAGATCTTTTTGCAACTGTTGAGGCTGACTCTCGTTACGGAACTGTGGACGCTGCTGAGAGAGTAGTGACTCTCAATGTCAAAATGATTGTTACAGAAAACACCTCTGAAAGTGAATACAACCACGGTGAATTTCAGCGAACAATTTCAGTCATTGTTGAAGACACAAACGAAAAACCAACCAAAATCTCTTTCAGTCGAAGCTTAGAGATCCCACTCGGTGGCGATGACTTCTCGTTGAATGAAAACACTCCAAACACAACAGTTCTTGGTGAGTTGTCGATAGAAGATCCTGACCTCGAAGAAAATCCGGATGCTGTGATGTACACAATGACACTTGTAAGTCCCGGAATATCAGGGAAAGAGATTCTAAAAATCTCCGGTCGAAAAATTGAAATCGGTTCAGATACCAATTTTGAAGAGTTTGAGGAATTTGCAGATTCCGGAGTGGTGGAATTGACATATTTGATTACAGCCCAGGACGAACGAGGCGAAACGTATTCAGAATCGTTCATATTTAAATTGATGGACGTTAACGAGCAACCCACAAATGTTTATTTCTCCGGACCCGGTGACCCGTCAAGCCGCTTCATTCAAGGGTCAAAAAGTGACGACAGAACAGTAGTGTCACCAAATGCGACGCTATCTCTAGCGGGTGACGACCCCGATGGCGATTCTCTTAGTTTTGAAATCGTCACGGTGAAGGGGGTGCCCTTTGATCCTTCAAGCGCAGATCATCCTTTTGAGATTGTCGATTCATCAATTCGGCCAACCCGTCCTTTAAATTATTCCGAACCAGAAGACCGACGTTGGGAAATTAAAGTGAGAGCTCGTGATCCCGGCCTTGAGTACGAAGATCAGCTGTTGGAAATAAATTTGATTGAGATAACGCCAACGGATATCGATATTTCAGAAAATATTGAGCCCCAGGCTATTGGTAGGTTTTGCGTCAATGTTGAATTAGATGAGTCAAATCCCAATTGCATTGGATGGGTGTTTTCTATTA
>JBEAPS010000134.1:0-8321 GCA_041164285.1 Pseudomonadota bacterium | reverse complement strand
TTTCTTCTTCCCAGCAGGCAGCACTTTGCCGAAATGCTTCGTCGAGTGCTCCTGTGGACTGCTTCAAGAAAAAAAGCTCCTCAGGTTCTAGCACCGACTCAGCCGTATCATCGTGTCAAGGCGTTCGATAACGAACAGGCTTCTGTCTTCAACCATGTGTCTGCGAGCGCTCCATCTTCTGCCATTGATATATAGCCGATCTTTGCTCCAGCTCTCTTGATGACTTCAAGAGTCCAAGAAATATTAAAGACCAAAAGTTGCTCAATATCAGAGCACTCAACGAGTTTTCGAACATCAAATGACTTGTACAAGAGGACACGATCATTAAATCTTGTGCCAAACGGCAAGGTGCCACGAAACGTGAAATCGCTCAGATTGTGGTTAATCGATACATTCATTCTGAGTTCAGCAAGCTCATCTTTGGCAGCATACGCAATGACTCTGTGAGTAAAAGTACCAAGCCTTTGCCCTGCGGGAAGCAGAAAACTAACCCGAGTTTTGCACTCAACTAGTGAATCATCAATTGCAGAAAGTGAATCAAGTGCTCCTGCACTAAAATCTTTTAAGGTCATAGATAGTTTAGACTCATCGACTTGCACATCCGAAAATGCACATTTGTCATCGTTCGTCTGAACTGATGTCAGATCCCAGTTGGCACGTACTTCATATTGACCAAGCACCCCAACCACTGTCCCCAAGAATAAGTATTTCCGCATAGATTCTCCAAGCTCTCTGTTGATTCAATCCTTCCGAACTTATGCAACAGAACGATTCCAAAATACGGCTTATCTCTATACTTTTTTGCAAGACTTTTATTTTTCGAAGGAGAGAAAACATGTCTGTTTTAAAGGGAAAAAAACTTTTATGCGCGACCGACCTCTCCCATCCCTCTCTCGAAACTGAACGGTCTGCGTTACAATTCGCACGCACTGTCGATAGCAGATTGACATTTGTGCACGTCGTCGAAGATGCGCCTCTTTTCCTTGGACCAATGCCTTTTGAAGAAGGCCAGAAGTGGCAACAACTAGAGACAAGATACCGCGGTGAATTACTGGCACAAACTCTTATCCGAGCTGAGCATTCACTTTCCCCACTCAGAACAGACGGCGAGCAATTTCAGGTGGTAGTAAAGCTTGGCAATGCAGAAAGTGAAATTTTAAGCCTCGTCAATGACAGCAAGGAGCCTCCTGCAGCCGTCATTGTAGGAAGACATCATCACAGTCGAATTTACAGTGCATTTTTTGGCTCGGTAGCGCAGAGAATTGTTGAACAAAGCCAAATACCTGTTGTCGTACTTCCACTCTCCGAAACATTCGAGCAAAAAAAATTTGAACACATCGGACTTGCCACAACTCTCCGTCAAGATGCGCAAATTCCCGAGTCCATTCTCATGGATTTTTTATCATCAAATCAAAAAAAAGATCGAGTTGCACACATTGCACATTGCTTTGAGCGCGTGGCACCGGGTTACTCAGGGTTTGAAACTACCGACGCGTATGTCACTTACAGAGAATTAGAACTCATATATGACATGGCAGAGTCTCGCCTCGACCACGCAGTTCAGGAAAAAGTACGACAAATCACAGAGAGGGGTTTTCATGCTCAGGGACATCTGTTGGTAGGAAACGCTGAACAAGAATTACTGCACTTTGTGAAAGACAATAAAATCGATGTAATCATTTTTGGAAGGCATCAGCACGAAGGTCAGCATCGCTTTCATTTAAGCCGTTTGCTCAGGCATTTCATTCGCAAGACAACGTGCATGACAATCATAGGATAATAGAGTCATGATGAATCAGATACTCAAAAACAAGCTAAGACATTTAGAAGATGCTCTCGATGCTTTGCCCAAACAGGGACAACTGGTTGCTTCAATGGCCGCAGCGGAGCCCAGCGCATTTTTTGAAAATATTCACAAACGGCATGAATCATTTTCTAACCTTCGGATACATTGTGCTAATCCAACAAAAAACTACCCTTGTTTTTCCGATACTGCTCATTCAAACAACGTAAATTACAACGTCATGTTTCTCACAGCAGCCGTTCGACAAATTCAAGGACACAATCTTGTTCATTATGTTCCTCAGCATCTATCAAGGTGGTCACAAAACTTAACAAGACACCACGAGGTTGATGTTTTTTGGGGGAGCTGCAGCCTTCCTACGAAAGATGGATTTGTGAGCCTCGGGGTCAATGCTTGCTATGAGCCTGATGTACTGAGACGTGCCAAATGTGTCATACTTGAGGTCAACCCATATATGCCGGTTGTATACGGTGATACCTTTGTACACGTAAACGCAGTCAACTATTTTGTTCAGCACGAGCATGTCTTACCGGTTTTGAGCTCGGAAGCCCCAGACAGTCTGGACAAAGAGATTGCTCAACACATTTCAGATTTAATCCCCAACGGAGCAACAATCCAGCTCGGAATTGGCTCTATTCCCGATGCTGTTGGAGCGCAATTAACTCACAAAAAGGATTTAGGAATCCACACCGAGCTTTTTACAGAATCAATGAAAAATCTCTATGAGAATGGTGTTATCAACGGCTCCTCGAAGACAATTTGGCCTCACAAGATGATTGCAACTTTTATCTATGGTTCAAAAGACCTATATGCATTCGCCTCAGAAAACCCAGCTTTAGAGCTTTATCCAGCCTCAATAGTCAACGACCCGAACCGAATTTGCCGCAATCATCGAATGATATCCATAAACACAGCCGTTGAGGTCGACATTACAGGACAAGTTTGCTCGGAATCCGTTGGACATAGAGAGCTTAGTGGCGTCGGCGGAGCTGCGGACACACACATTGGTGCCCAGCGCTCACATCAAGGGCGAGGCATTATTGCGCTGAAATCCATGACTTCAGACAACAAACAGTCAAAGATTGTCTTTGAGTTGAAAGCGGGGGCAAAGGTCACAATCAGCAGAAATGATACTGATACTGTTGTCACAGAGTATGGTATCGCCGAACTCATCGGACTGAGCGTCGCGGAGCGAGCCAGAGCCCTCATAGCAATTGCCCATCCAACCGTTAGAGACGAGCTTTTCTTCAATGCTAAAAGTGCGGGCTATATTTAATCTTGACTCAGTCCGCATTGATTCGTAGTTTCCTCGGAACAATGAGGAATATATATGAAGACGCCGAAGCCATTATCCCTGATATTCACCCTGATTTTGAGCATATCGCTGAGCTCACCCGGGCTGGCAGAATCTCGAAACTCACATGAATTGCCGCAAGAGCCACTCATCGTGGAAACAGTTGAAATTCCCTATGAGGAGTCCATTGAGGGCGATGTACCCGTTGAGTTTCGCACCCTGCCTGAAAATCAGAGTGATGTAATGGAAGATGCTTCTTCTGGCGGAAATCTCTCGCTCGGGGAATTGGTGAATAGCTTTGCGGATCTTCTTAAGAGAGTTTTAGCCCCAGACACCCCCCTTCTCAAAGGATCCATTATTGCCGAAGCTCGCCCCGAGGGCTTCAGCCCGATGCAACTCCAAAATAGCCAGTACGGTGGCAGAGCCTTCAAAAAAACTTTCAAAAGCCTGTTGGGCTTTAAGTTGGTCGAGGTCGAGTACAAGATAAGCTACGCCTATGGCGCCGATGCTAACGGAAAAGGAGCCTTCGTACCGTATGTTTTATTCACACCACTGAAAGTTGTGCTCGATCCCCTTTGGCACCTGCAAGTTGACTCCCTCTCGCTCACACCCAGAAATTGCGGTACAGTAGAGAACCCAATTGCAGCACTTGAGTTTAACGTGGCTTTCAAGGCTAAAGGTATCACCGGAACGCTTATGGCAACTGATACCTTTTCACTGAATGCTCAGTCCGGAGAACTTTCGGCCGATTGGAGGGACTTTCAACCCTAATATTCTCTGCAAGGAGCGCTGAGAATGACACACCTCACGGACGACACAATCACGCCTTCCATCGCCCCACGTACGATATCTGAAGAAATTGTCGAAATGAGTTGGTTTGCACCCATTTGTTCTGACGACTTTGAATATCTCGGGGTTCCAGACTCGTCTCTCAAAAGCTCGTGGCAGCACACTTCGAGGATTGCTCTCGAAGCCCAAAAGCAAGGCTTTGACAACATGCTCTGTCCAAGCAGCTTTCAGGTAGGTCAAGACACACTTACTTTCGCATCGGCGCTAGCACCTCATCTCGATACAATGAGTTTGCTCACTGCTGTTCGATGCGGTGAACTTCACCCTGCAATGTTGGCACGCACCATTGCAACCCTTGATCATATTCTCAAAGGCCACTTGACCGTCAACATTATCTCTTCGGATCTCCCTGGTGAAACGCTCGACTCAAGAGCACGCTATGCGCGCTCACGCGAAGTCTGCCAGATTCTCAGACAATTCTGGACTCAAGACTTTGTTGAGCATCAGGGAGAATTTTACACACTCAATCTTCCATCGCTCCCCGCTCGCCCTTACCAAACCAATGGTGGGCCACTCCTATATTTTGGTGGACTTTCGCCTGATGCGCTCGATCTGTGCGCAGGTGAATGCGACGTCTTTTTGATGTGGCCTGAAACTGAAGACAGATTGAAGTCACATATGGAGGACATGACAGCCAGAGCTCGCGCCTATAATCGCAAGGTTGACTTTGGATTACGCATACACCTCATTGTCAGAGAGAGTGAATCTGAGGCCAGGGATGCAGCACGCAAATTAGTGTCTCGCCTCGAAGACTCTAAAGGAGACGAGATCCGATCTAGAGCTTTGGATTCAAAGTCTTTTGGAGTTTCAAAGCAGGCCGAAATGCGAACTTTGGCAGACAACGAAGGATACGCGGAAGAGCTTCTATGGACGGGGGTTGGCCGCGCACGCTCGGGCTGCGGCTGCGCACTTGTCGGCGATCCAGACCAAATTGTTGCTAAACTCAACCGCTATATCAAAATGGGAATCCGTTCCTTTATCTTTTCGGGTTATCCACACCTGAATGAGGCTCAACTGACTGGACGCTATATTCTCCCCAGATTCAACCGAGGAAAACTCGCTCAATTACAAAGCCGAATACCAGCCTCACAACCAAACACACCTTTGGCAGCAGGAGTCAGACAGTGAATCAGTTTTCTCCCATTATTTTTGGCGCATGGCGACTCGCGGACACCGCTTCAGAAGCTAACAGCGAAAGCGTTGGACGAAAAATTACAGCCGCTCTTGAATATGGAATCAACACTTTTGATCATGCCGACATATATGGCGACTACTCATGTGAAGAGCTGTTTGGTTCAGCCGTTTCAAAATGTAAAATTCCACGTGATAAATATAAACTCATAACAAAGTGCGGAATAAAGCTCGTATCGCCGCAGCGCCCGAAGCACGGACTAAAAACGTACGACACGGGTGCACGCCATATTACAGAATCGGTGGAGCGATCACTGAAGAATCTAAACACCGATCACATTGACCTCTTGTTGATTCATCGACCTGATCCACTGATGAATCCAGATGAGGTTGCACACACATTCAACACACTCAACCAACAAGGCAAAGTTTTGAGCTTCGGAGTTTCAAACTTTTCAACCCAGCAAGTAAAAATGCTTCAGTCAAGAATGAACACTCCACTCGCTGCGAATCAAATTGAGTTTTCGCTCCTCAACACAGACCCACTCTTCAACGGTCAGCTCGACCAATGCCTTGAAATGAGAATGACTCCCATGGCATGGTCTCCACTCGGAGGAGGACGTATTTTTTCAGCAAACGACGCTCGTTCCCAGGCAATTCGCTCGTGCTTGAATCAGCTCTCAGAAAAGTACAATGCAAAAAATCCTGAGACTGTTGCCTATGCTTGGCTCTTAAAGCACCCCGCGAACGTTCAACCTGTGGTGGGCACAGGAAAGCCAGAACGTCTTAAATCTGCGACGGACGCGTTGAATCTTAAGCTCGACCACGAAGACTGGTTTCATTTACTCAAAGCTGCGGTCGGCTCCGATGTTCCATGAGACAATGGGAGTCCTTAAATTATTTTTGCTCACGCTTGCACTGGGGTGCACGCAGCAGCCCCCTCGAACTCTCAAGGTTTTGACCTTCAGGGACCGACAATCAAACGCACTGCGCCAAGCACTCCCTCAGTTCGAAGCAGAATATTCAGTGCGCGTGCAGTTTGACGACATACCCGCATCGAGTGTCGCCACAAAAATGATGACCGATCTTGCCTCGGGGGGAACATACGATGTTTATGCACTCGACGAACCCTTTATTCCGCAGTTTCAAAGTAAACTTCTGCCTGTTTCGGCTTGGCCAGAACTGCAACCTAACACAATGTCCGGATTCGAAGAAAAAGCATTGAGAGCTGCTGAGTTTGAGGGACTGAGTGTTGGACTTCCTGTCAATGGCAATGTGTATCAGTACATCTTCAGAAAAGATCTTTTCAGCAACTCGGAAGAAGAGAGGGAATTTGAAAAAAAATTCAAACGGAAACTTGCACCTCCTCAAAACTTCTCTGAGCTTCTAGAAACTGCGCAGCATTTTTACCGACCACCACGCATGTATGGATTTGCTCCATTCACAAAAATGTCTGAGGGAACAACAGTTGAGTTGCTGTGGCTTTTGGCGGGCTTTGGATACACACCCGGAGACAAAACAATTCAGCTATCTAAGGTGATTGAAGCGCTAAACTTCTATGAACAACTACTGACCACAGCTCCAAAGTCTGCAAGGGCATGGCACCATACAGAGCGAATGTCAGCGTATGCCAAAGGGCGCGTGGCTCAAATGATGACTTGGAACAGCTTCTTTTTTGATCTTGAGGATGAATACAAATCGCTTGTTGTGGGTAAAACAGGTTATGCTCAGTCGCCGGGAAATTCTTCAACAAGTCTGGCCGGAAGCTGGGTAGCATCGATACGAAAAGGGTCGCCTGAAACGGCTCTTGCGTCGAAATTTATTCAATGGTGGACTTCGCCAAAATTAACGAGTCAGCTTGTACCGAAGGGCTTGAGCACTGCTCGACGAGACGTACTTACACAACCAGAATTGAATGGTCAGTTTCCGTGGCTCAACACGACCCACATCAATTTTGAGCGTGCGTTTCTTCGCCCGCGTCATCTTGACTACAGAAAAACCTCTGATCAGTTGAGTCAGGCTTTTACTCGCTGGATTGCTGGTCAGCTCAACACGCGGCAGGCCTCAGAAGCACTGCACAACGCCCTGATTGACATGAATAGGCTTGCTGCAGGACGTGATAATCAGAAGAGGGCAAACTAATGAAACGCCACTTTTCTCACCGCTCAATGCTTATATTCATACTTCCAGGAACAGTTTTACTGATAGTTCTACTTGCTTGGCCAATTTTTCAAAGCGCATTTTCATCATTGAGTGAACAGTCACACATAGCGAACAGCTCAACTGAGTTTGTAGGTCTCATGCACTTCAAATCGCTTCTTTCGCAGAATTCATTTTGGAATTCACTCTGGCTTGCTGCTACTTTTACAGTTTCAACGACGATAATCGAGTTAGCGATTGCCACAATGGTCGCGCTCTTTTTATACTTTCACAAACCAGTCAGCCGCTTCGTGGAGATCTTGCTCATTCTACCTATGTTTGTTCTTCCAGTAGTGTCTGGCTTGACGTTTCGATACATTTACGATCCCAATGACGGCCCTTTAAGTGTTTTATTCCAATACTTAAACTATGAACCTATTTCACCTTTGGCAGATTCTTTTTGGTCATTTTGGGCCATCGTGCTTCAAGATGTTTGGAGAATGTGGCCTTTTCTATTTCTGGTGATTTATGCGGGGCTTAAGGCTCTACCAAAATCAGCTCAAGAGGCTGCAAGGATTGATGGCGCAACAAGCAAAGCACTCATCTGGCATATTGTTCTGCCAGCCCTGCGTCCGACAATCGCAATTGCAATTGGTCTCAAGGTTATGGAGTCATTGAAAGTATTTACTGAGGTTTATGTTATGACGGGAGGCGGACCGGGAGACTCCACATCTCTCATCTCACTCTTTGTCGTGAAGCAAGCGTTTCATTTCTTTCAGATTGGTCCTGCATCCGCCGCATCAGTGGTTCTTTTAGTTCTCGGCATGACGCTGGCATGGACTGTGACAAAAATGCAATCACAACCCACAACAAAAGCAGGCTAAAAAAATGCGAGCTGCCAATCAATTTCCGATGACATCGAAACTGCTCTTGTCCTTGGTTTTGTTTTTTCAAATTGCACCCGTAATCATGATATTCCAAACTGCATTCAAAACTCCGCGTAGTATTCTCGAAGGTGGAGTTTTTCATTTCGATGGATGGACTGTTTCGAATTTTCGAAGAATTTTTGTTGAGCAAAGTCTTGGTGCCGATCTACTAAACTCC
>JBEAPS010000133.1:0-2907 GCA_041164285.1 Pseudomonadota bacterium | reverse complement strand
ACAAGCTCAGCGAAAAGCACTGTTTGCATCAGGCTGCTTTTGGGGTACCGAGTATCATTTCGCCAAACTCAACGGTGTCCTGCAAACTCAAGTTGGTTATGCTGGGGGCCATACTGAGTCTCCATCTTACGAACAAGTCTGCTCCGGAACTACAGGACATCTCGAGTGCTGTGAAATCACCTACAACCCAGAGATTGTCAGTTATCGAACACTATGCGAGTTGTTTTTTGAGACCCATGATTTTGGTCAGGAGAATGGTCAAGGTCCAGACATCGGCCCACAATATTTATCTGCGGTTTTTGCGAGTGACCCCGTGGAAAAAGACTGCATCGAAGAGCTCATAAAAGAGCTTGAAGGAAAAGGCTTAAAAGTTGCGACCCGGATTTTACCTGTGCAACATTTTTGGCCAGCCGAAGACTATCACCAAAAATATTATTTCCATCAGGCCAAAACCCCTTATTGTCATATTTATCGAAAAATATTCTAATTCATCAAGAGTGCGCCCTGAGTGATGTCATAATGTCTCTGGCTTCATCAGTCAGGGCATCTTCAAGACATATTCCAGCCCCGAGCGCATCTTGGAGTGCTAGATACTCTTGCAACGCTCCTTCAAAGTATCGACCACGCCGCAACCCCAAAATGAGCCTATTTTTTGGGGTGTGACTCGACGGCACAAATTCTGTCGTAGTCACTTCATAACCCTGTCCGCGCATGAGTAGTACGCGCATTGCATCTGTAAAAGTACTGCAAGAATCGCGCCTCAGCTCAGGTGAGTTGATGAGAATTGAAAAAGCACTCCTGAAATTCTCGGCTGCCATTTGACGCCACTTTGTCGAAAGTTCTGCTTGACAGCAGGGCGCAACAGCAATCACATCTGACTTTTCAGAAAATCCCAGAGCAATCGCATCATCTGTTGCAGTGTCGCAAGCATGGAGTGCAATGATCATGTGATTACGACTCTGACGTCTTTGCTCAATATCGCCAATGCTTGCACGTCGATTCTGAAATTCCTGAACAGAAAGTTTTTCAAACGAGACGACGTCTGAAAGGTTCAGTTCACCTGCCCGTTTTGCCGAGGTTGCGATTACGTCATTGCGTGAATCTATCCCAACGATAATCGCTGGCTTCTTCCAGATATACTTGAAGCACCAAGCAATTAAGATGGTTAAATAAGAGTTACCGCAACCGCAGTCGAGAATGCGCACAGTTTGAACCTGCTGCGAAAGCTCCAACATGGTTTTAGACAATGCTGTAACCATATGGTTGATTTGTCTGTATTTCCTAACAGAATCAGCCGACATCGAGGCATCAGAATTGAGCAGACCTAAAGACCTCAAAAGTTGCGCGCACTGCAGGGGATCTATGATAAGTTTTTTGCCACCAGTGACTTTCTTGATACGATCGGAAGTCCAATGCAATTGGGCCTTTTGATCAAACGTGAGTTGTGTCATCTGTTCATTCCATATGTTTATAAGATTGCCTCTGGGGGGGCCAATGAGTCAGGGTGTTTCAAAAACTCGTGCTGAAGTCAAAGAACTTGAGAAACTACGTCAGTTGTTTCTCGACGCCCCAAAAACTGAAGGACTCCTCGACTACTGGCAAGATCCTGACCTTCTTGAACTTTATGACAAAACCTTTGCCCGCAGAATTGGTTGGAAATGGAGCTCAGTGGTTTCGGAGCTCTCTGAGCGGCTCTGGTACCCGTCTGAACCTATCACCCGATGGGTGGACTGGGGCTGTGGCACAGGAGTCGCTGCTGAAATTGCCATCGGAGCGTTTAGAAGCCATCTGCCACATGAGATTCTGTTGACTGATCGATCTGCGCGAGCTCGTAAGTTTGCACAGATGAAAGCCATGCAACATGCGCCATCACTCGCGATTAGGGAGTGCGTGCCTCACGAGCTTGAATTTGCACGCACCGACCTCGTACTTCTTAGCCACGTCCTCACCGAACTCACAACAGAACAGTTCCAGACCCTCACTCAGCAATTGTTATCCGCTGGAACATTGATCTGGGTTGAACCCGGGACGCCATTTTGCTCACGTCGCCTCGTACAAGTAAGAAAAGAGCTCTCACAGCACTTCCATGTTGTTGCCCCATGCCCGCATCAAGGTATTTGTGGTGCTCAAGACTCGGAAAAAGATTGGTGTCATCTGTTTGCAGTTCCACCCAAGGCAGTTTTTCAAGACCCCGACTGGGCACGGTTTTCAAAAGCATTGAACATTGATTTGCGAAGTCTTCCGACGAGCTTTCTTGTCCTTGAGCATAAGTCCTTGAGACAAAGAATTGCCTCAAGCCTTTCTCATGAAGGAACGTGCCTGACAAAACAGCGAATGATAGCGCGCCCCAGATTCTACAAGGGTCATGCCAAATGCATTGTATGCAATGAGTCCGGACTCAAAGAGATATCCTTAAGCGAAAAGGATCACAAAAAACAATTCAAAGAGTGGCAGCGGAACTGTTTTTTTGTGGAATTTACCAACGCTCAGGATTTCGATTGATTATGGTTGCAGCGAGAAACTTAGGGACGTAATCAAGAGTTTCAGATGGCAGCAGGTCGCGCAGTGCCCAAAAGTCAGGTTTAGGCGCCCGACGAATTTGTGCCGCAATAGCCTTTCGTTTAATTTTGTTTTGTCCAGCATTGTAGGAGGCTATTGCTAACAGATAACGATCCGTTCCAAACTGCTTGAGTAAGAGCGAAAGGTATTGCGCAGCTGCTTTGGAGCTTTTCACCGGATCAAGTCTCTCGTCAATATTGTCAGCCGCGCTCACTTGGAGTCCAAAGTCACGCGCGGTTGCAGGCATGAACTGCCAAAGCCCCAAAGCACCCACAACACTTTTTGCTTCAATATTGAAGGCTGATTCTATCCAAACCAAGTACCCCAAGTCTGCAGGTAGCCCCTCTT
>JBEAPS010000132.1:0-2881 GCA_041164285.1 Pseudomonadota bacterium | reverse complement strand
TAGATCATATCGATTTTTTTGGGGCTCGCATCGCTGGCTTCACATCGGCCTGGTAGGCCTCCACCATCATTTTGACGATGATCCTTGCAGCTGGAGACAAGTTTGCGCCCTCACGCGTCATGATTCCCGCGCTTCTCATGACCGAGGGACGAATTGGAACACTCACCAGACCCGGGATGCTATTTGCCATTCTTCGTGTCAGGACGGTTGCAAGCCCAGAAGATCGCACCATTTTTAGTATTGCATCGATTGAACTCATTTCAATTCGAACAATAGGTGTCATGAGTGCTTCCACAAAACAGCTATCGATCATCTTGCGAGATATGTACTCGCGGGGCAGCAGAACCAAAGGAATCTCAGCGATGTTCACGAAGGCGACGGCTTTGGCCCGGGCCATGGCATGGTGCTCCGAGACAACCAACGCGAACTCTTCCACAAATAGGGTCTGCCAGACCACATGCTCGATTGAAGTCGGGCCGTAGGCAACGCCGAACGCAAGCCCCCCTTCGCGCACCTGTTGTTCTAATTCACCGGTTGGTAGCTCTAAAACCTTTAGGTGAATACCCGGATATTCGTTTTGAAAGCGAGAAAGAACTGGAGGAAGAAGGCTGTTAATAAACGATGAGATCACTCCAAACTTCAGCGTGCCGCGTCTCAGGCCACGAAATTCTTGAATAGCGAGAATCGCGTCCTCGACTTCGCGATTGGCGCGAATTGCAAATTCGGCAAAAATATCGCCAGCGCTCGTGAGCCGCACTTGACGCGCTGAGCGCTCAAACAGCTCGCAGCCAACCTCTTCCTCCAACTGTTTGATCTGATGGGAGAGCGTAGGCTGAGTTACGTTAAGTTCTTCAGCGGCCTTAGTGAAACTACTTAGTTTCACAATACTCAAAAAATATCGAAGATGTCGAAGCTCCATAAGGCTATTTTGCATGAATCGATGTCATTTATCGATTCTATAAAAAGAATGACTTGATCTATTTGATACCGAGGAGTACTTTTAGAAATCAGATCTTTGTTAAGAAGAGGGAGTGTTTGTTGGCAGAGCACATCGAACTTCGTAATGTGTTTTTTACATACAAGTCTCAAGAGCGAGAGGTTCTAGCGGTAAGTGACGTCTCTTTTGAGGTCGGAGCGGGGCAATTCGTCTGCCTTGTTGGGCCAAGTGGCTGCGGAAAGACCACCATCCTCAATATGCTTGCAGGATTTCTGAACCAGACCTCTGGACAAATTCTAATTGGAGACAAAGCGATTGGAACAGGTGAGCGCTCTCACCAAGAGTCAAGTCGTGCTGTTGTTTTCCAAGACTTCGCGCAACTCTTTCCTTGGCGCACGGTTCGAGAAAACGTTGAGTTCGGACTCGAAATGAAGGGGGTTGCTTCAAGAGAACGTAAAGAAGTGGCTCTTGAGTTTCTTCGCCTAGTTAAACTCGAAAAGTTTACCGAGTCTTTTCCTCACCAATTATCGGGCGGTATGCAGCAGCGCGCAGCCATTGCACGTTCACTTGCCTACAACCCCGAGGTTTTACTCATGGATGAGCCTTTTGCCGCCCTGGATGCAATGACTCGCGACGAAATGCAAAAGATGCTGACAGACGTTTGGAGTGAGACGCAGAAAACTGTTGTGTACATTACGCACAACGTCTCCGAGGCTGTATACCTGGGCGACAAGGTGGTTGTTCTTAAAGCACATCCGGGTTCTGTTAAGACAATTATTGATATTAATTTGCCGCGTTACAGAGATCCGCTCAGCCATGAATTTGTTGATCTGCAAAAGCAAATACTTAACGCTTTGACGCATTGATTACCTCAATTTGATCTTGAATCATGCGGACGCAAAAAAGTTTATAACCACGAGCAGTTTAATTAATAAAGGAGACATCTCATGATTAAGCACTCAACTAAGCGTCGTCAGATTATTGGTGCAGGAGCAGCACTTAGCGTTGCACCCTTTGTCATTACCCCCTCAAAGGCTCAGGCGGCACCCATACGATTTGGGTTTCAAAACACGTCTTGGGGTTCCATCGGAATGGTTGCCGAGGCGGAAGACATTTTTCGCAAGAATGGAGTCAACGTAAGTATCAATCGTTTTGACTCGGGTAAGGCCGTGCGGGACGCCATGATTGCCAATCGAATTGATATAGGAGTCTTGGGCACAACACCCTTGATTGTTGGCGTTGCCAAGGGCGATGTCGCACCCGTCGCCATGGCAATGTACGCAGGCCGTACCAACTCTGTCATCGTTGCAAAAAACTCTGGCATCAAATCCATTTCTGATCTCAAGGGTAAAAAAGTTGGCTCCCAAGTAGGTTCAGCAACCAACAACGTCTTTGTCTCGAAAGTACTTCCGAAATTCGGTCTTTCAGAAAAGGATGTTCAAATTGTTAACACAAAGTTTGGAAATCACGTCGCTGCTCTTGCTGGAGGCTCTGTTGACGCGTTTGCAGGCGTTGAACCCTTCCCATCGGTAGCAGTGACCGAAGGGTTGGGAACATCAATTATCGATTATCACGACTTCGATATTGTGCCTGTTTGGCTCGGAATTAATTCCCCTGTGCTTGAATCTCGTAAACAAGATGTGCTTGGCTTTTTGAAGGGATGGGTTGCAACCATTGAGATCTTTAACAAGTCTCCCAATAAAGCCTCCAAGATTGTGCAAGAGAACTTCACCAAAATGGGTTTCACAATCTCTGAAAAAGCAATTACTGTCATGCTTAGCAAGATTGAGCCAAACCCCAATTATGTTAATGGCTTGGTCAATTACCTAAAGAGCGAGTCAGAACTGCTTGTCGCGAAAAAGCAGATTCCAGAAGTGCCTGACTGGGCTAAGTTGCTCGCTAATCCGCTTGTTAAGCAAATTTAATCTGCCTTAGGTCGGAGGG
>JBEAPS010000131.1:0-3570 GCA_041164285.1 Pseudomonadota bacterium | reverse complement strand
GGATTCGCATTAGGTGGCGGACGTATCTTTATTCAGAAGAACGGTCAGCGCTTGCGCGAGGTGATGGCCAAATGACAAACACGCGATCAAAACTCATCGATACTGCACTTGAGGCCATTGCAGACGTACATGATGGCGCCACTTTAATGGTGGGTGGCTTTGGACTGTGCGGAATCCCCGAACATCTGATTGAAGCTCTCCGCGTGAAGGGTGTAAAAAATCTTACTTGCATTTCCAATAACGCAGGAGTCGATGACTTTGGCTTAGGAAAGCTTCTTCAAACTGGCCAAATTAAAAAAATGATCTCAAGCTATGTGGGCGAGAACAAAACTTTTGAGCAGCAGTTTCTCTCTGGTCAGCTTGAGGTGGAGCTCACGCCACAAGGCAATTTGGCGGAGCGCATCCGCGCTGGTGGTGCAGGTATTCCCGCATTCTACACACCGACGGGTGTGGGCACCGTGGTGGCTGAAGGTAAAGAGACTAAAATATTTGATGGTCGAGAGTATGTGCTTGAGCGTGCGCTGAAAGCTGACTTTGCACTCATCAAAGCGTGGCGTGCCGATGCACTTGGCAACCTCCAGTACAACATGACAGCTATGAACTTCAATCCAATGATGGCGACAGCTGCCAAAGTGACCATTGCTGAGGTTGAGGAACTTGTTGGCGATGGTGAGCTCAATCCCATGTACATTCACACACCCGCCATTTATGTGAAGCGTCTACTGCTTGGTGGACAATATGAAAAGCGCATTGAACAACGCACCGTGCGTGCCAGAACCTAATAAGCAGGAAGTCGGACATGAGTTTGAATCTGTTGAACCGTGAGCAACTCGCGCGCCGTGCTGCAGCTGAGCTGCGTCCGGGAATGTACGTCAACCTAGGCATTGGGATTCCAACGCTTGTTGCCAATGAAATGGATCCTGAGCTCAACATTACGCTGCAGTCGGAAAACGGAATTCTCGGTATGGGACCTTTTCCCGAGTCGGGCTTTGAGCGAGCCGATCTCATCAATGCTGGAAAGCAAACAGTCACACTTCTTCCCGGAGCATCGGTGTTTTCATCGGCCGATTCCTTTGCCATGATCCGTGGTGGACATGTGGATCTCACCATTCTCGGTGCCATGGAGGTTTCGCAGAAAGGCGACATTGCCAATTGGATGATCCCCGGAAAAATGGTGAAAGGTATGGGTGGGGCCATGGATTTGGTGGCTGGCTCACCGAATGTTGTTGTGGTCATGCAGCACTGTGCACCCAATGGCAGTCCTAAAATTTTGAAAGAATGCAAACTGCCGCTGACAGGCAAGGCATGCGTAAAAAAGATCATCTCCGACCGCGCTGTCATGGTGGTCACATCTGAGGGTTTGGTTGTCACTGAGATCATCTCTGGTCTTACTTTCGAGCAACTGCAGGAATGCACAGAGGCCACACTCATTCGTTCGCCCGAAGGTATTCGCGAGCTCAATCCTTAATTGTTTCGATTGAGGGCTTTGAGCTCACAGTGGTGGAGTCACACTCATGCGCCTCGCAACCTTAGAGCATTTGTTTTCTCCCCAAATTCCTCACGAGCTTTCGAATTTCTTGTATGTTTCGCGATTGCCAGAACAAAAAACTTGGGCAGTCAATGTCAGCCCTTCAAAAAGTGTCACCAACAGAGCTATTGTTCTCTCTGCCATGAGCTCCAAGCCTATTGAATTGAATGGACCGCTCCTTGCCAATGACACGTGGTGGGGGCTCACTGCTCTTGAATCTCTGGGTTTTGCACTCGATCTCTCTGCACTCCCTGAGAAAATCAAAATCCAACCACCCAATCGCTTTTCAACGCGTGAGTGTGTTGATCTCCATGTGGGGCAGGCGGGTACCCTTGCGCGATTCCTTCCAGCGGCTCTACTCAACTGGAATATTTTGCAGCCTCAAGCTCAAGTGCAACAATTCAAACTGACAGCCGATCCTCAAATGATGAAGCGGCCGTTGTTGCCTCTCCTGAATGGGTTGAAAGAGTGGGGCGCTCATATTCCTTCCATAAACTGGCCTGTTGAACTTCGTCCTTCACAGCTTTCGGGTACATGTCGCATCGACGGGTCTCAATCGGGTCAGTTTTTGAGCGGTCTTTTGCTTGCAGCAGCAGGTTCCGGCCAACAGTGCAGCATTGAGCGTTTCAGTCATTTGGTGCAGCCCGACTACGTGCGCATCACACTTTCCATGCTTGCTGACTTTGGAATTGAGGTTGTTCATGGCGCCCATCTCGTTCACTTTTCAGTGCCAGCACAAAAGCTCAACCCACCAGAGAGCTATACGATTGAAGCAGATGCCTCGACCGCCTGTTATTTTGCTGCACTCGCCTGTGTGCTTGGGCGCGCGCTCAACGTTTTGAATTTGGGTTCTGAAACTCTTCAGCCCGATTTTCAGTTTTTCGAGTTCCTCAAACAGTTTTTTTGTCAGGTCAGCACAAGCGCACAGAGCTGCAATGTGATTGGAGCGCCATCAGAAAGGGAGCCACCGAACGATGCTCCGTTGAGTTTTGACCTCACGCACTGCAGCGATCAGGCAATCACTGTGGGTGTGTTGGCTCTGTGCACTAGGAAGTCGGTGCGTGTCACGGGGGTGGCACACATTCGCCACCATGAGAGCGATCGTATTGCTTCGTTTTGCAAGAATTGCCACGAATTGGGTGTTGCTGCTGTAGAATATCCCGATGGATTTCATGTTCCCGTAGGTACACATCCGCAAAAATTGTCTGGAGTTTGGAAAACTCACAACGACCACCGCTTTGCACTCGCGGGAGTCGTTCTCGCTGCATGTGCCCCGAATGTTGCCGTTGAAAATGTCGGCTGCATGAAAAAAACAGCCCCGGACTTCATACAAAAGCTCTCAGCTCTCGGATTCCAATTCTCTTCATCAAGGAATTGAATACTTGTGGCAGGTCTTTGGCCTGAGAGTGGCGTTGCTTGTCACACCCGCAGTCCAGTTCACAAGAGTTGCAGTTTTTGAGCAATAAGATGTTGAGCCACCCGCAGAATCGCAGTCATCGGCCGCTCCATCAACTGCGACTTCCTTATTGTCTCCCAGCTGTCCGAGTTCACCTGATCCCCAGCACCTGACGGTGCCGTCGAAGCTTGCTGCACATGTGTGGCTTCCGCCCGCACTCAATGCAACCGCCGTTGAATTGGCTGCCGTAAGTGCTATCACCGGCACAGCGCTGTCGGTTGCCGAGTTGTTGCCCAACTGGCCTTTGTCGTTCTTGCCCCAGCACACTACTTCATGATTGCTCTTCAGTGCGCAGGTGTGTTGGGCACCCGCACTCAAGGCCACGACGCCTGAGCCACTTCCAAGTCCATTCACACCTGTGGGCAAAAGTCTGTCAGTCGTGGAGTTGTCGCCGAGTTGACCACTTGCATTGTCGCCCCAGCAGAACACGGCTCCATCTGTGCGCAGTGCACAGGTGTGCGCAGCTCCCGCCACCACTTGCGTGAACCATGTGGTGGCTGAGGTGAGGCCAGAGTTGGTTTCGTCCACTGGAGTCGCGACCATTTTGTCAGCGAGCGGAGTAACGCTATCGTTATCGCCGAGCTGT
>JBEAPS010000130.1:0-15490 GCA_041164285.1 Pseudomonadota bacterium | reverse complement strand
TTCACTTCTATGACAGTTCCGCTTGTCACAGCGCAGTTTTTCGTTACGGAACCAGTCGCAATCCCCACGAAGGAGTCTTTCGAAAAAGTAACGAGAAAGGGCTTCAACTTGCTATCGTCGCCAGAATCACCGGACTTACTTTCCCCCCCATTTTTAATTGCAGTTGAAGCTGCACTGCCAAGTTCCTCAAATGCGCTGGTAAGCTTTTCTATGGCCTTTGCCTTTTCAGCATCAACATCCCTCTCACCACTGGTGTCGACGACAGGAGAAGGGCCCGGCAACTCTTCAGGTGGCAACTCTTCGGGTGGCAACTCTTCGGGTGGCACCTTGGTTTGAGTGGGGGCACCGTTTGAGCCATTGTTTGTTGCCGAAGGAGCGGCCTGCTGCGGACTCCCTCCGCCCGTCGTAACCCTCGTCGCCAGGCAGCTATACGGATTGGCTGGATCACACGTTCGTTTAGGATCAACTGCTGACCGCCTTGCCGGTTCATTTGTGCATGCTGTACTCAGTGCAGCTATCATCAGAATTAATCCTGCCGTCGCAAATCTAGAGGTGTCAGTCGCTATGTTGGAATCAGAAGAATGGTTCATCTTGTATCACCTCTTACTGGCATTCCGGTGGAGTCGGAGTCACTGCGACATGTCCAGACCAAAGATATCCTACCTTCAGCGTGCATTCTGAAATGGAAAATCCCGTCACCTTAACGTCAGCACTCGAGGCTACTTTGCAAGCAGTTGCAACTTCAAAATTGGCTGCAATGACGCAGTAATCGGTCCCCAGAGTGAGCGTAGGTTCATTTCCACTGACAATCATATTGGGTCGGGCTTTCACGAAAGTGTATCTGCTTTCAGTTAGCTTCACTGTGCTCTGCCCCCCACCGACAGAACTACCAGCGTCACTTTTTGTCGTCTCGTCAACCACCCCTTGATTTTCCACAGCTCCGCCTTCAAGCGGGCAAATCTTGTTCTGCTCAACATCTGCTCGGCTGTATGATATCTGCTTCACACCAGACTTATATGCGCAAGAAATGAGAAACTTGTCAGAATCCCCAGCATCTGGGCTAATGTCTGTCGCAATTAAAAATCCTGCCGCATCCAAAGTCTGACCAAGCGCCGAAGTTTGCGCCTCATTTCCTGAGCTGCATCCCGATACAAATAAAGCTATCGATATCAGAGAGAAGGTTATGCCGACTGGCGCCATGAACGAGAGCCTCCCCATGAAAACAAACCACAGATTTCTAGTCCCATCGGACTCCCGCCGAGGATCCTTTACCAGACTTTATATTTCATAATGATTGCAGGGCTCTTAGGATGCAGAACGCTCCGCTTCCATCAACACATCATGCCTCAGAGTTTTTTCAAACAAGCGACGCTTAAGACTCTCGCGAGCTGAATCATCGGACTCCTGTGCCAATTTCTCAGACAGCTGAATGATCTCTCGTTTTAATTCCAAAACCGGTGGCAAAAATCCCGCGTTCTTCAAAATCTTCTGAGAGAGTCTCAAGTGAAGGGGTACAAACTGAATTTCATCTAGGTCCAGCGGCTGACCACTGAGGCTCAAATTCTCGAACTCACCATTGTCGATCGCTTCCCGAATTTTATTTTCAGCAATTATTTCAAAGGCATTCATACATTCAAGCCCCCAAAGAGGCTAACGCCTCTTTCTGTAAGGCTAAGATCGGAAAAAATCCCGAATTACATGAGACATTTGAGTGTCCGTCAAGTTGCTGCGACACTAGAGTTGCCGTTAAAGGTCAACTAATTCAGTATTATATCTCGAATCATCGACAACACCGAGGGCAGTTGATTTGGAGATCATGCGGCCACCTACGCAGCATACAGAACAACAAGAGGAGCGCCACTCCTGCGCATGGCTCCTTCATGGCCTCAATACAAAACCAGAAAAAATGAGTGCTCTGCAGGAGTACCTCCGAAAATACACGCAAAGTTCGAGTGTGGGTATTCTCGCAGGGCATCATCCCGACAGAATGCCAAACGAAGTTATAAGTGCATCCCAATGGAAAAGTGAATTTTCCAGTCAGTGGAATAACGCAATTTCTGATTGTACTAAGCCAAATGACAAAAGAATATTTGTTGGATATTCGCTTGGGGCTCTCGTGGCACTCTCGCTACTAGATGGTTCTTTTGGGATTCAATCACCAACGCACATGGTACTCATTGCTCCTGCACTCAAACTCAGGAAAAAGGTAGCCATTGTAAAAGCTATCAGCTGGCTTCCCTTCGGCGCATTACCGAGTCTTAATCACCGCGACTATCGCGCAAGAAATTGGACTTCACTCTCTGCATATGACGCACTATTTGATCTCAACAATGCTTGGAAAAAAGATGCTTGGAAAATATCGGGAACAATTCCAACATTGGTATTTCTTGCAAAATACGATGAACTCGTCGACAGCCAAAATCTAGCTGAGAAGGTGAAAGACTTCCCTCTCTGGAAAACAATTTGGATCAGCAATGAAGCGTCGACCCTGAAGCCGGCTTATCATCACCTCATGATAGACGAAGCGAGTGCCGGAATTGATTCTTGGACTAGAATGAAAAGTCATATCGATCAGTTACTCAACGAAAATCTTGAAAAAACTGAACTGAAATACAAAAGCGGAGAATGACATTTTGAGGAATTTTTCCCGTATCACACTGATATTTTTCGTGGCTGTTTCAGGAGAGGCACTCGCTCAACGCGGAATAATTTCCCATAATCCAACTACGAACGAGAGCCCTCTTCGCGGAATCCAGGGATTCTTCGATACAGAAATGACTTCACCGGACAAGTTCGCATTCGATTTTCCTTCTTTTCAACTCGAATATGGTATCAATGAGCGCTGGAGTGTTGGCCTGAATGGACTTGCTAGTCTTGGGACAATAAACTTTAAAAATACGCCGACAATTGGCATCAAAGCACGACACTCAATCTATTCAGATCAAGCTTGGCGTGTGACGTTATCCGGATACTTTTTTCAACTTCCAATAACTCCAGAGCAAGTCGCTTTAACTGAAGGAATTTCCGGAGTATCGAGGCTCACAATGACCAACCTAAATGTGTCGAAAGCATACGAGACAAATGAACTGGGTTTGTCATCTACATACAGCTTGTTGATGTCCTCACTCAAAGCAAATGATAGACCATTTAGCTCGAAGAGCACGTTTCACTCGATTACAAGTGCTTTTTGGTGGAGATGGAATGCAAATAGGGATTTAGGAACTGAACTACTGGGGCTGCTGATACCTGCGACTAAGGTGACTCAGGACACAGTTCAAATCGAGAGCAAACAAACAGAATTCAGCATATTTAATTCTGCCACCATGAGGGCTCTTGTGAACTGGAGGCCTTCGGAACGATGGCTTTGGTGTGCTGGAGCGTTGATGCTGCCGGAACTGCCTTCAAAAGTGTTGCCTTATCTTGGCTTCACCCTTCAATTTCCGAGCTACGAGCAAAACACAGCAGAGGAGCAAATTCAATGAAAAGTGATTGGATGAAAACTCTCTCTGCATTGGCTAGGATCGCAGCTGGTATCACATTGACACTCACGATATCATGCTCTTCTTCACAACCCAATTTTGAAGCACCATATAAGGCAAACGTTATTAGCTTCACACCAAGAACATCAGCTAGCGATGAAGCATGGACAATCGACACAAAGGAGCTCACAACTCTTGAGCAACCCTCTAAAGTACAGGGAAAGTATTTTGAGATTGTTACTGGAGCTTCGATTAAAATAGATTCATCAACGGGATCTCTCACGGTTGCAACAAGCACAAATCACGACAGATCTGACTTGCGTCTCGAAAACAAAAATGGCGTAATTATTGCGAGAGATACACTATCTCTATATGCACTCTCTGCCTTCCATTCCTTCGAACAGCTTTTCAAGCAACTCATTCAGGTTATCCCAGTCAGCGGTGAAAAATTATTCGACGAAAATGGCGAGCGGCTCAAAGTCTTTTTGGAGCCATCCTTGGTCGAACGAATTGAATTGGTCAGTACAGTTTTGACGCCAAAAACGAATGCTGCCTTTAATCCGGAAAGAAACGATTTTTATTTATTTAAAAGTTCAAATGTTGAAAAGATTCCCCTAGCAGCGAACTACAAAGTGATAGCACATGAGTTTGGTCATCTGATCTTTAAAAAGTCATTTGACGCAGGCAGAATGGAAAAATGTCAAGGCGAGGGAGAGCAAGAGTTTTCAGAGCGAAAGTCAGACAAAAACTTTGCTGGTCGATGGGGTCTTGAGTACTCAATTTCAGGAATCAACGAAGGCTTTGCTGACTTCATCAGCTATATGTTTACTCGCTCTACAGATCCCTTAAAAGATGCCTTTATTGCTAGCTATCAGGGTGCTCAAGACGACAGCCGATCGCTTGAAGGCACAGCATTCACATTCAATGATCTTATTAGTGATGAAGTTTGTTCCGGACGATTTTATTGCATTGGGACGCTCTTTGCGCGCGCTCTTTACCAAATTGCAAAAAATTACGAGTCTCAACCTGAACTCATCACGCAATTTAGTTATCGAGTGTACGCAACGATGACGCAGGTGCGAGAACTTTTCAAACAGTCTCCTTTCTTGGATTTTCTGCCAACTCCATCAGATACGATCGCGAAGTGTGTTCGTTCGCCACAAATCACTTTACCCTATGACGGAAGCGTGCTTAGTGCCTTTCTGGCAGCTTTCATCTCTGCATATCCAGATGAAAAAGAAAAAAATGCTCTATGCGCTTCATTTGAACAACTCTTCGGCGAATTGGGCTTTAAAAAGGAGACTCGACGTGTTTGCACTCTTTGACAGCCTCCTGCCCCTAATGAGCCTTGGTATTGCAGTGGCGGGTGGAGAACGCACAGATGCGGGCTTCACAACATCGAATATAAGCGAATATGAGATTTTCACGCAGGGCTATTTGCAACTTCCTTTTGATAATGTTTTTTTACGTCCGGGTGCTCGACTGGGATTCGGGTACAACGATTCAGACGGACCCAGTAACCCAATCAGAATTTTTGAAACCACTTACAAAGCGGGAGCAGAGTTGGCTTTGCTTTACAGTGGGATCGTGGTGCCTACTTTTTCAATCCAAGGGTTCGTACTGAATAGAGCATTGAAGCTCAGTCTGCCAGACAACGTCACAACCAATTCAAATCTGATGAATCGAACCGAGTGGCTCTATTCGAACACAGTGTCGTTAAGTGTAGGAATTCCGGTGTTTGATGGACGCGTTTTGATCGAGCCCTTCTACCGACTAGTAAATATCGATAATGATTTTAGGCAAGATGATCTGTTTGGGTGCGAGTTTAGCGTGTCCATGAATTTACAAGCAGCCGATTCTCTGTAAACTTCTTAGCCACCAACATACAACATAACAATCTTGAATCATTACCTTAACCTTTGGCATTCTGCTTGCAGTGTGGACGCTGCAGGGCTAGTCTAACGACTGGGAAGAGGAGAAAAGCCTATGGACGCAGTTCAATTAGACAAAGACCATGTCATCCGTGACCTCCCTGGTCAGAAACTTGGCCGAGTCGTGCACGACTTGCAAACCACAGTGCCCCTCCCCGGCCTGTGGCGCTATTTTTCATCGGTGAGCATCATGTTTGTGGCGCTTGCACTCGCTTATGACCTCGCGCTCACTGATGCTGGGTTTTATATTTTTGCCTCGGTAGCCGGCGTGTTTTTTGCCGCAGCTGCAGTGACAACTCATGATGCAATCCATCACACGCTCACTGGCATTAGATGGTTTGATGAGATCTCTGCAAGAATCGCAACTTGGGGTGTGCTTTGGCCTCATGGCACCTACTCTGAACTGCACAAACTTCACCACAAGATGAATGGGGTCGATTTGCGTGACCCCGAGAGAGTTACGCACACACAAAGCGAATATGAAAAAGGTGGAGCTATTAAGAAGTTCATGATCCGCCATCAGCTCCTCATCGCTGTTTTTCTGAGCGGTGGTATCGGCATGATACTTGGCCACTTATTCCGAGCGAGAGGGTTCATCAAGCAATCAAAGGCACTCAGGCGGCAACTCACAATTGATACTATTGGAATTCTTTCAGTAAATGGATTGCTCTACGGCCTTGCTGCCGCAAACGGCGAGCTCACAAAAGCAGTCATTCTATATTTTATTGTTGAGCGAATTGGCGGTGGTCTTCTCCAGTTGAGAGCACACGTCGAGCATTACGGTTTGGGTGGCAAAAGAGATAATTATTTCTCAACTCAGCTGCATTCGTGCCGTAACATCGAAACGAACACAGCTATGAGTTGGCTTTTTAACGGTCTGAACTTTCACTCCATCCACCATGCTTTTCCGAAAGTTCCCTTCTATCACCTCGAGGAAGCCCACCGTCGCATGACTTCAACGCTCGCAACTGAAGGTGCGGAGCGAATGCCACAAACACAGGGTTACATTGAGACGTTCAGTTCGCTGTCGAAAAATATGCAGCTTCTTCCCGACGAAGGGCGCTGAGACTCCTGTTCATTGCTGAAATGCTGTCATCAACTGTCTCAGCTCGTCAGTCTCCATCTTTTACCATTCCATGTAGGTTCTTACAGGCCTGCGAGCCACGGGCATGTAAGGAAGTCGACAAAAAGAAGTTTGGAGTTGACCAAGGTGGTCTGGAATGCACGCTCGCTCACCCACACTCAATCGTGAGTCCCTGTCAGGAACTAGCATTGAGACACTTTGGCAGTCCCATTGACTGTTCCAACGGCCGATTCGAAAAATAGCGCCAAGGCCCAAGACCCGATCATGAGTACGTAGTCTGCAGACACCAACGCGAGAGTCGTCCGGTTCAGGAAAAACGATGAAGGTTGGAGTACAATAAATTGCGTCGGGAAACACGAGGCTACATTGCGTTTTGAGGGCTGCCGGAATCTCAAGTGCTGAGTGGTTGACATCAGTCTTTAACCAGTTCTGAATTCCATGAACATCCGAGCGCGCTGATTCGTAACGCCAGTCGAATTCCGTCACAACGCAGCGTCCGTCGATGAGTTGCTCGTATTCAAATGGACTTCGGTAATTTAGCTCAAAGTGAGCACATACCAGTGAAGGACGATTTTCCAGAGATTGACTGGATGAATAAACAAATAACCCTCTGCCATTGAATGACCCATGCTCACACGCTTGAATTCTATCATCTGCAGTGCGACATATCGCATCACCATCCCAAATCTGGAATTTTTGGACGTGATCTATAGGTTCGTCCGAAGCGACTTGGCCTTTGTCATTTTCTTCATTTTTACCTCTACAGCGAGAATCAAAAGTGGCTTGAGCTGCCTCTTTAAAGCGTCGCGAACCAGGCTGATTATCTTGAAGAACTGCGGCCAAGACTTCGCAGTCATTCTCTTTAAGACTTTCACCGACGGAAAGGCTTCCTGCTGCCAACAGAGCATTCAGTGCAGACGCAGAAAGCTCAGAGGCAAGAGCCGAATGGGACAACAGCAAAGTAACTGACAACAGTAACAAGTTTACTTCTTTTGCGGCAATAGAACGACTCATGAGTTCCTCCTTTTTGTACCTATCGAACAAAAAGGATGATTCACCTACAAAAGAAAAAATACAAAAATTATTTTTTAATCACCTGTAAGCTTTTACATACACTCGGTGAGTTTTTGCAAATGAGCTCACATCATGGAAGGAATTTGATCAAGATAACCATTCCAAATTTGTAGAACTCTATCAAACGCTACATCTTTAGGAATCTGACCACCACCACACATGAGCTCGACCAAATTGAAACCTGTCCGCTTCAAAAAATCTGCATGCCCCAGACCGTCCATAAAGACCCGCTCCAGAGAAATGGGGTCAATATGCCGGTAAAAACGTTCAGGCCCCATATCTTGAGGAACACATGAGTGACCAAGCCGCTTAAACTTTGGTCCAAACTCGCTCTCCAAGATAACAGTTGGGATCGTTAGCATCGGGAATTTTTCATCAAGAAAAACAGGAAAGCGCTTTGGAGAGCTGAATGGTGGAGTACCATCAACAGGGTCCATTAAGAATAACGACTTCACGTGACTGTGTATTGAAGCAAGTTTAGCCGCAAACTTACCAGTTTCACTATATGCTAAAATAACAATTCCGCGCGGTGACTGCTCTCCAAGCGCCTTGGTCAGAAAATTCAACATCTCTAGGTCGCGTAATTGGTTAGCCGTGAGGGGATTGTAGTCTACGTTCCCGAAAACAAGATTCGCTTGGCGAACGCACTCGTTGTCCAAAAATGGACTGTAGACTTGTTCTTTAACGGCTGAACTTCTGAGGACAATGATCCCCACGTCAGAGCAGTCCGCGTTGACTATAGAAGGATTTAGAGCCGAAACAAAAAACATAATCAGCAAAATTAAACGTACCATGCGCACTCCGCCCACCACAAATCATCCCTCATTCATAAAAATGAATTGTGGAAGAGTTTACCACGTAGCTGGACGTTTGCCTAAAGCTCGCTCACTGATTCAGTTCAACTCCATCTGCATCCGCCCTCATAGATCGTAGAATAGAATAAACATCTTCATCAGTTACCTCATCAAAACGAAGATAAAAATCGCCAACCGCATTGAACTGTCTTGGATGCTCAAGACAGACCACGGAGTCGGCAAATCGATGCAAGAGTTCGAGTCCTTCACGAGACGAAACAGGAACCGCAACAATAATTTCATGAGGTTCTTTTCTGCGACACCACATCAGTGCGGCTCGCATTGTCGATCCAGTGGCAACACCGTCATCGATGATGATGACCGTCTTTTTCTTTAACGACAGCGGGACCAGAAAGCCCCTCCATTTATGCATGCGTTGTCTTAAGATATCGAGGCTTTTTTTAAACCAAAGGCGAAGCTGATTTTGAGGAAGATTTAGGGAGTCTTCATCAGGATAGAAATTTCCTTCAACATCTGCAGCTCCGAGAGCAAATTCAGGAGCCAAAGGTGACGCAACCTTGCGCACTGGAGCCAACGTAAATTCGCAAGCAAGAGCTTTAGCTAAAAAAATCCCCATAGGAACAGCCCCGCGGGGTATAGCAACCACAACGCAATCTTGCCCTCGATATTTGGCTAAGCGATCTAAGAGAAGACGGGCGGCCTCGATCCGATCCTCAAAGAACATGGGCACCTCCCTCAGTTTTTGAGAGAGTATGCCCACCCTGAATGAGAAGCCGACAAGAATTCATATTTTTAAGTAGTTTCAGGTTGCAGACTAGCGGCAGAGAACATCGTCGATTCTTGGCCCTCGGGCATTTGGCCCTGTGGGTTTAAACTCGATGGGAATGGTCAACATCCCGAGCTTCAAATTCAACTGCTTTGCATCAACTTCTATAGACTCAATTCTTCCTAGAGAAGTTGTCACACCATAAACATTCGTTTTTACTCCATCAGACTTAACACGAACGAGGTCTGACAAACCGAAACCAGACATGAAATCGATATCAAAATTTACACTTCCGAGAATTGGAACATGACTCACCTTGAGAGTGCATTTGAGTGGCTTACCCATTTGCATTGAAAGCAAAATATTTGAGGACGCACCACCTACCAAGAGAGTATTCGTATTTTCGATCACTTTCTTAGTCGTCGCATCCGCAGGCCCTTCAGGAATATATTTGGAAATGCGTGAGTAGACAGAACGAACACTATTTCCCTTGAGGAGAATATTGAAATTTTTCCGCCAGTCGAAACCAGGCTCTAACACCACATTCGCTATGGCTGTGAAACCAGACGAGGGTGTCAAAGTGGGCGGCTGTTTGTAACCAGGAACTTGAAAAAATTGCACCGGAATATCGCTAATCCGTTCATAGTCGGTAACTATGGTTATCTTGCTGGGTTTCGATAAGTCCAAATGGTGCACTGTACTCACCTGACCGCCCGAGGAGTCTGCCAATTTGAGTCCCCTAATGCCAACCAGCTGGGGACCAATGAAGCGTGCGGTCACAACCTGAGAGCCAATGAGCCGAAGGCCATTGAAAACTGCGACAGCATCACTCGTCTTGTTGCGAAGAACGAGAGAGTTGTCCTCCTTGGAGAGATTGTCCCAAGGTATTTTACTCACAAAAGACAAAGTCGAATTAGCACCAAAAGTTGAAAACAAATCCTGAACAGTTTTTCTATCGAAATCAGCACGGCTGAGATTGATAGATGTAAGACTGTCCATCAAATCTGAAAACACATTCACACCAGCTTGCCATTGATCTTGTGGAATGTTGTTGTCTGGGGTTACTGCACAGTTTTGAAGACCGTAATTTAAGCACCAAGTCTGAAAGTCTACTGTGGGTACTGCGAGAGTTTGCACCTCGGAAACATTCTCACGACCGCATGAGATTACGGTCGAGGTCAATGAAATTCCACTGACAAGCCCAAGAGCGACTAATGCATTCCGAATGTGATGTTGACTCATTGGTGCCACCTCAATAAAAAACCGAACCATTTCAGACATGGACACAGTCTATTAGGTCAAAGCAAGTTGCACGCCAGCTCGTTCCAATGGTGCCCCATGGAAGAGACGAGCGACAACCATCATGCCAAACCGTCTAAGCAAATTCAGTTTGTTTTTCTGGCTGGCAGATAAGCACAAAGAACGGCGGGTGAACAGAGTTTGTCATGTGTTTAATTTTTAGTCATGAAAACCAACACTCCCGACCCAGTTTGAACCGAATCAGGAGTGATTCATGAGAATCTGGTAAGGCTTCAGTTAGGGCCCCACAAACCAACTCGTTTGCATTGTGCCGGGTGGGTTGATGTAATCGGAAAACACATTTGGCTCTACTTTGATTCGTCGTGCTTGGGTAGTGAGAGTCATTGCCCTGCATGCACCTGCGGGTGACAAGTAGCTGGAGACGAGGACTGACTCCATCAAGTTAGACGTAAATGCATAGTCGAGACCAGTGTTTTCGAAGCGATAATAAAACTTCGAGTTGAAACTAAAATGCATCAGAGTACTATTGATGGCGGTAGCCTGCTGCGACGTGCATGGGTTCATATAAGCTTGGCCTGAGCAATTATTATTCACAAACAACGGCACAGCACACCCAATCATATTACCGGTAACCAGACCAAGCTGCTGATTGCTCTCACTGACGGCGTCACCTCCAGGAAGCGCAATAGAATTTGCAATTTGGTAAATTGCATACCGATCATCTTTCAAAGAGCGAACGTAAAGTCCGCTTGCCAGTGAGTTTGCAGTTTGCGACGGCCCCGTGAAAGGGAACGTGACAAAACTGATGAGTGCCCCGATCGGGTTGTCCGCACTCTTGTAGACTTTAAGTCCGGAGGAGACAGCGTTGCAGGTGTAAGAGGTGTTGACTACTTCACCCGCTTCGAGTGTGCCGTTGTTTGCAACCGCGCCATCTTTGCCATCATCAACTCCGGATTCAAATTTTTGTCCGCCAGCTGCGCAATTCGCTCCAGGTGGCTCAGTTGAAGCTCTCACAAGCGCTGACGCACCCGGACTTCCCGGCACACCCTCTGCACCCTGCACACCTGAAGGTCCTGATGGCCCCTGAGGACCAATAGGTCCTTCCGGACCCTGTGGACCCTCTGGTCCTCGTTCAGGGGTAATTTTTCTCGCTGCAAGCGCAATTGCTTCAGGGTCGACACTCGTAGCTGATTGCCACTTGTCTCGGATGCAGTATCTGAACCCGGCTTCGGAAATTATGTAAACTAGCCGGCGGCTCTGGGTTGGATCACATCGAGGAAGTGACCGCTCAGTGTCATAAACGGAAGCCGCGCCACCACCGGACTGCACAGCTTCACCATAGCGAGAAGCTCTACTGTTTGCAGATGAGCCGAAGTCACAGCCCACGAAACTCATACATGATAAGACGAGCACGGCGTTTCGCATCGCACCAGCAGCTAAAACCGCGGACTTTTGGGGTCCATTCTGTTCGAGTCTGCGTTTCAAGACTGATCCCTCCAGGTACTGGTGTCCGTCCAAACTGGACACACGCTGCAAAATGTTCGTACCTGAGGGTCGAAAACTTTAGATTTTTTTTTGAAATAACATCAGAAATAGAAAAAGTGGTGCAGAATGGAGCCCATAGCCGGGCTTGAACCGGCGACCTCTTCCTTACCAAGGAAGTGCTCTACCACTGAGCTATATGGGCCTGACACCAAGAACGAACCCAGTAACAGGGACGTTCAATGGAGTCAAGCCACCCTAGCAGAGACCATCTGACGAAATCATTCCCCGCACATGATTCTCATTTGCAGGTTCAGATCGCGGAGATACTGGAAGTCGAAGTTTTCTCGAACCAGCATGACCTCATCGTCAGTGAGAGCGCGAGTGTAGTCAACGAAGCGTCGAATATCCAGATCAGTGCGCATAATACCCGGGCGATTTTGCTGTGATGAAATCAGTTTACCCTTCGCCTGAGCCTGAGTCTGAGTCTGAGTCTGAGCCTGCGCTTGGCCCTGTGACACAGGAACATCTTTACCCTTCACCTGTGCCTGTCCCTGAGCCTGCGCTTGACCCTGCGACACGGGAACATCTTTAGCCTTCACCTGTGCTTGGCCCTGAGCCTGCGCTTGGCCCTGCGACACAGGAACATCTTTACCCTTCACCTGTGCCTGTCCCTGAGCCTGCGCTTGGCCCTGCGACACAGAGATGTCTTTACCCTTTACCTGAGCCTGACCTTGTGTTGAAGGAGCCCCTTCTGTAGGAGCAATCAGAGAATCAACATAACCAATATCCAGCAAGTAAGCATAAGCAAGATCTTGCGCAATCAGCATGGTGTTGTTCACGTCAGTACAAAAATAATATGTGGAAGGAATCCCCCATTGAGTGAACTGTCCGTCGAAAGCAAGATTTGCAATTTCAATCGGAGCCGGCAAAGACTCTGAAGAGGAAGTGGCGTCAGCATTTGCATTGGCAACCACCAAACAAGCAACCGAGGCAGAAGCGATAATTCTTCTCAACATTGAGTACCTCCTGTTTTTGGAGCTGATGAACCGCGGACGTTGCAACAATGATCTCTCCGATAAACAACCTGAACTCAATCGTTAAATCTGAATTCAAGAAACAGATTTGGGCCGCCTCAAAGACAACTCATCTATCTCCAGAGCATTTTCCAAAACATCCTGCATATTCCCTGCAAATATGAACTCCATGGTTTGCCTGACATCTGCGTTCACCTCACTCAGTTCACGCATATTTCCCTCCGGTAAGATAATCCTTCTCAGTCCAGACCTATGTGCGGCTAGAACCTTCTCTTTAATTCCTCCAACTGGCAAAACGAGTCCTGTCAGACTCATTTCACCCGTCATGGCAGTGTCACTCCTCACGGCGCGTTCCATAAGTAGTGAAGCAAGTGCCGTAGCAATTGTAATACCTGCTGATGGACCATCTTTCGGCACTGCACCCGCAGGAATGTGAATATGCAAACCAGAACTCTCGAACTGAGCAGCGTCAATCGAAAGCTGTTCATGCTGCGACCATATATAACTACGAGCCGCATGCGCACTTTCACGCATCACGTCACCCAACTGTCCTGTCAGCTGAATATCACGGCCACCTTTGAGCAAAACTGCCTCAACGTAGAGAACATCTCCTCCAGCCTCAGTCCAAGCCAGACCCGCAGCAACACCGGGCGGAACATGACCACGCAACGAGTCGAGAGGATAAATTGGGTTCCCAATCAGTTGTTCTATGAACTCCGTGCTCGGCTCTGAACTCAGGGCTATTCCTTGTTCAAGTGCCAATGCGACCTTTCGCGCAACCCTTCCAATCACTCTCTCGAGCTGACGAACACCAGCCTCACGGGTGTAACGCCTCATCAAATACTTAAGTACATGCTCATTGAACAAACATTGCTCAACACTCAAGCCTGCAGTCGCCAGCTGGCGGGGAATCAAGTAATTCTCCGCGATATGAAACTTCTCGTCGTCCGTGTATCCGGAAAGCCGAACCAACTCCATGCGATCGAGTAACGGAGAGGGAATCGCCTCAGCCGTGTTCGCTGTTACGATAAAAAAAACCTTAGACAAATCAAATGGCAAATCTAGGTAATTGTCATGAAACGAATTATTCTGTGCAGGATCCAACACCTCGAGTAAGGCAGCTGCAGGATCACCCCTAAAATCCCGTCCCAGTTTATCCACCTCATCGAGCATGAGCAAAGGATTTCTTGCTCCAGCTCTTCTGACAGCCTGAATAATCCTCCCTGGCATCGCACCAATGTAAGTGCGCCTATGACCGCGCAATTCCGCTTCATCGTGAAGGCCGCCCAAACTCATTCGTTCAAACTTACGACCTAGAGCACGCGAAATAGACTCACCCAGAGAAGTTTTGCCAACGCCAGGAGGGCCGACAAAACAAAGTATAGGATCGCGAGCAGTGCGATTCCTCTTCATTACGACCAAATGTTCGAGAATCCTCACCTTAACATCGCTCAGTCCGTAATGGTCTTTGTCTAAGATCTCTTGTGCACGGCGAAGATCAAGATTGTCTTCAGTGACAACACCCCAAGGCAAATCAGCAATCAACTCCAAATGAGCTTTCAAAACTTGGTAATCAGGGGCAGCGACATTGAGCTGCTCGAGCCGCTCTAGCTCTGCCATAGCCTCCTTCATTACAGCGGCAGGAGGACTCACCGAAATTATTTTTTCGCGAAGTTGATTCAATTCTCCCTGATTCGACTCATGCGAGCCGAGCTCCTGTTGGATTGCACGCATCTGTTGCCGCAACAAATACTCTCGTTGCTCCTTTGACATAGCCGTTGTCGCCTGCGAACTAATTTTTTCTCGGAGGTTGAGAACTTCTACCTCATACCCCAGGCAATCAACCATAATTTTATAAAGCTCCTCTTGAGTTCCAGCCTCGAGAAGCCGCTGCTCTTTCGCTACATCCAAAGTGAGTAGCGACGCGAGTAAGTATACTTGACCCAGGGGATCAGGAATCTGTTGTAAAAGACGTAACAAATTTCCCGGCCCTTTGATGTCACTGACTTCCTGTATCTTCTCCGTCAAATCAACGATCGATCGCTGCAGCGCATCCACTTCTGGAGAATGAGTGAGCTCCACCGGAACCTCAACGACATCACCTTCAAGAAACCTACCGTTGTGCGTAACTGAACTCACTTTCACGCGCTGAAGTCCCTGTAGATTTATCTCGAGAGACGAGTCGAGCCGAACAAAACGCCTCACAAGCGCAAGAGTCCCATACTCAAACAAATCAGGCGCAGATGGCTCATTAGAAGAGGAGTCTCGCTGCGTGACCGCCACAATCCATCGATCTTCCGTTGCAAGTGCAGCTTCAACAGCAATGATTGAACTCGGACGACTCACAGATGTCGGAACGATGAGGTGCGGAAACAGCACAGCATTCCTAACCGGAAGAATTGGGAGTCGTTGACTGCCCTGCAACTGGCTCATGGATCACCTCCATATGCTCGAAGCAAGCCAAAGATGCATGCCACCTTCTTTTAAATCAAACGACTTCAAACTTCATCGTTCAACCACAAATATTTGCATAAAGAAATAAAAGCTGTGAAGTCGTTTGAT
>JBEAPS010000129.1:0-6974 GCA_041164285.1 Pseudomonadota bacterium | reverse complement strand
CTCCACTCCATTTACCTCGCAATGATTGCCTATGAGGACGCTAACGACTCGTTTCCTCTCGCCGCTGCGGCCTGCGCAGATGGTCTACCTTGCGGACCAGCTGCTGCTACACAAATCACCTTCAGGCAGACCCCGGACAGTAAGTACGTGTACGGGTTCAATGCAACGCAAGACATGTTTATTGCCGGCGCAGCCAGTCGACGTCCGATTTTACGAAATCAACGCGATCGCTGGGCAGTAAACACCAATAAAGTCATGTGCTCAAGCACAGACGTAACGGACCAAAGTTCAGTAACGGCCCCGCAAACGGGTGCAGGTTCATCAGGCTGCGTGAGAATCCGAGGAGCCAATGTCGCAGTGGCCGACACCGGACAGCCCGGTGCTCCTGCCGTAGCCCAAGATGCCAAAGAGTAATTCTTATTGCCCCTTTTTCACTTTCCTAAGCCTTGCCCCCTGCACCGGTCTGTGGTACACGCCACAGCTCCGGTGCTGATGTTTTGTGCTTTTGACGCCCGAAACTCAGTTGTTTTCCTAGGAATGTTAGAGTTTTAATTCTGCAGAATGTATTTAGGAGGTCTCTGTGCACGGTTCACGCCATAAAAGAAAGCATCCCAAAGGTCGTCGTAAAGTCGGTCGTAAGAAGCGTCGTCTTCTCCGCCGTCGTCGTGCAGCGAGAACGGGTGGCAAGTAAGCTGTGACCAGAGTCCTGAGTTCAGGGCTCATTTCAGCGAACAAGAGTTCGGGAGACGTCCCGAACTCTTTTTTTTCGGCGTTCTGAGCCTTAATGTCGGGCTGCCTCAAGACAATGCAGATATAAAAAGTTATCCACAAGTTATCCACATGGCCAACTGTCCAAAAAACCCTTGCAACACCTGCTACAAAAGTGAGCCGACCCTTCGTTATGCACAACAAAAAACCGACTCCAAGTGGATGGAGTCGGTTTTGCTTTTTTCAGATGCAGGTTGCGTGCCATTTGCCTTACACCACCACAACTGAATGATGAGTTTTGTACCAGACGTGCCAAGCACGTCCGAGCAAAATCAACGCTTCGAGAACTGGAAGCGAGCGCGTGCAGCCTTGAGGCCGTACTTTTTACGCTCTTTTGCACGCTGGTCACGGGTAACAAAACCAGCTGCCTTGAGAGCAGGACGAAGTTCAGGATTGAACTCCATGAGTGCACGGGTCAGACCGTGACGGATGGCACCCGCCTGTCCCGAAAGTCCGCCGCCAATCACGTTGACCTTGATGTCAACCTTGCCGTCGAGAGCAACGAGCTTAAGAGCCTGCTCAACAACCATGCGGGATGTGGGGCGCTTGAAGTAGTCTTCGAGCGTGCGGGAATTTACAACAATGTTTCCCTTGCCTTCTTTGAGATAAACGCGCGCGATTGCGTGCTTGCGTTTGCCGAGACCTGTGAAGTATTTGATGGCCATTTTTGAAGCCTTCCTTTGTTAGTCAGTTGATCTGGAGTTGAATTAAGCCTTCGTGCGCGCTGGCAGTGGCTCGGGCTTTTGAGCAGCGTGTGGATGCTCAGCGCCTTTGTACACCTTCAGATTTCTGAACAATTCACGACCCAAAACATTGTGTGGAAGCATTCCCTTCACTGCCAACTCAAGCAAGCGCTCAGGGTGCTTTGCACGGATATCTGCAGCAGTAAAGGACTTGAGGCCACCAAAATAACCGGTGTGACGGTAGTACATTTTGGTATTTTCTTTGTTGCCCGCAAGACGAATCTTTTCAGCGTTAACAACGATGATGTTGTCACCGGTATCAATGTGCGGGGTAAAAATCGCTTTGTGCTTGCCACGCAAAACGTAAGCAATTTGCGTAGCGAGGCGACCCAAAGTTTGACCTTCAGCGTCAACGATAAACCACTTTTTGCTCACCTCAGAAGGCTTTGCGCTATATGTCTTCATTTACATAACTCCGCGCAATTTTCCGCGAGGAAAATTGCATAATTTGCTCTCCGCATACTGTTGACTCCGAGGCCGGCAGCGGCGAACCATAGGGCGTTGTCCCAACGCAAAGCTCACAACTCACTCAACTTCATGCATCTTGGTGCACGGTTGGCTTCCTGCTACGTGACCATGACGCTTAGCCTGCGTTGCAAACTGTGGATTGTTCACATGCGCTGCATCGGCGCGTGCCAGTCATCTGACACACACGTAAAAGGAACCCTCTGCGAATCCCGACAGAGCGGGCATACTAGACGCAGGCAGCCCCTTATAGTGAGAGTACAGGCCGTGGTCAACCTCGAATTGCTAACAAAAAACACAGCCGCCGAAATTTCTGTCGCGAACTACTGCCACATGGCTTTTGTGCAACTTGGCAGGCTCTTGTCCGAGGCATTAAGGGCCGGTGGCACTACTTCCATCACTCAACTGCTAATCGTTGCTCAAGAAGGACTGGCGCCTGAGCAAGAAGCTGAGCAATACAGACTGCATTTAAACTGTAGGTTTACCTCACAATTTCAGAGTATTACCGCTCTCGCTGTCCTTCAAAGCCGCACGAGTCAACTGGAAGCCAAACTCCTAGAAATGTTGGCTTTGAGGGCACGAAAGGAACTCAACTCAATCACCGAAGACCCACCAGTGGCAACTTTGCTCGCTCAAGAGATCGAGGCGCTGCTCGCAGGGTCACCTGTCCAACCGGGTGCACTGGCGGGGCTTCAAGGGCTCAAGAGTGAGTGCCTCGACGCTTTAATGTGCCAAAGCCGAGCTCTTGCAGAAAAGGGCCAATTGAGTTGGGCCGAGTTGATGCGTCTTCGTGCCGAGATCCCCGACACTCACCTTTTGTTCTGGGCACAACGTTTGAGCCAAGCTACATCCGCGCTCAACCACACTATCGTGCGACTCGAACGTCACTTTGAACAACAACCATTCGATGCCACAGAAGGCAAATCGTCGCTCAGTTATGTTCAGCTCCTAAAAAGCAAACAAAAGAAACTACCACACGTACACACCGTGCAGCGGCTCCAGCGAAGCTCGAGAGCTGAATTATGGGAGAAAGAAGCACTTTCACTGATCACTGAGAAAGATTTTTTCAATTTCTCTCTTTGCGTTGAGGCAATGATTGACCAGCTCAGTTGCAAATTGGATGAGTGGAATCAAAACGATCGCAATCGGGGGCTAAAGCAAAAGCCACGTGCACTCGGCATTGAGAATTTTCACTACACCGATAGCCTCCGTCGCACCTTGCAAGAGCTGGGTGAATCTCTTGAAGATGCCTGCACCTGCGCAGACAAACTGCTCGCCTATTGTAAGACAAATCAAATCTCTGCTCTGGAACTGATGGATGATGAAGTCTGGTCCCTTTTCCCGCGCATCAACCGCGAAAACATGAGACAGGCACGCCTCAAAGTACGGCACACCGACCAAGCATTTCCGCTAAGTGTTGTGCACCGAGACTGGATCACTCAGGTGACAGAGTTGGCTCTGATCCAGAATTCTTAGGTCCATCTTCACCCAGCTCGGGAGCATCTTCGTAAAATTTATCACCGATCGTGATGATCACTGGGGAAAACAACTCATCCTGACGCAAAAGAACGTGATGTGCTTTGGCAAGTTCAAGTGTGGCCATGATGGTGACAATAAGATCGTAACGGGTTTCGCAATCATTGAACAGCTCGCGCAAGGTCACTTGCTGAGTGAGTTCGAGTCTCCGTTTAATAACAACCATACGACTTTGAATCGTTACTTTCTGGGCTCTGACTTTAACTGTTGGGGCAGTTTGGCTGTGAGCATACCGCAAGAGCATCCGCTCAAACGCAATAACCAAAGAAAAGGCATCACCTTTTATAGGAGCGAGGAGTTTATCGTACTCGTCCTCTCGTCGGGAGGCCTCACCGCTTGGGAAGACGTCTCGGCCGAGAATACTGAGTTTGTCTAGCTTTTCGCACGCCTCACGTATGGCCTCAAACTCGAGCAGCGATTCTACTAGAGGTCGACGAGGGTCATCTTCAGGTATTTCTTCGAGCGATTGAGCATCGACCAATTTATTTTGCAGAGCTGGAACCAACAGATTCGCTTTGATTTCCAAGAGCTGAGCCGCCATTGCAAGAAATTCGCCCGCTGAGTGGAAGTCAAGCGCGGGAACATTCCGCAAATAAGCAACGTATTGCTCGGCAACAAGTGAAATGGGAATATTAAAAATATTGATTTCCTGCTGCTTGATGAGATGAAGTAGCAGGTCGAGCGGGCCATCAAAATTTTCAAGACGCAGATACATGTTTTTTGCTCAAGACTCGTAATTGGGGGTAAGATACGCAGAGCCACTCGGTCTGGCAAACACAAAATCATGCGGAGCCTCACAAAAATGCCTAAAATTGCCCGAACTCTCGTGGGTTTTGGATTTATTTGGATGTCAGCATGGGCTATGTTTGGAGCCCTTCTGGGTGCGAGGCTCAATCAGGCCCTCCTCACCGAAGACACGGTATGGCTCGACGGTTTGCAGCGCACCCTCTTTCGCACCGCGCATGCCCATATGAACAGCATGTCCCTCACACTTATAGCCCTTGGGCTCAGTTACATGGCCGCGCGACGGCGCGCGTCAGAAAAAACATTGGTTCTTTGTAGCCTGAGCGCACTCGGAGGAACCGTTGTTTTTGGCTTGGGATTGCTTCTTGAAGCATTTTCGCCTCCAACTCGAGGAGCAATTCCATGGGCCTCTGCCATCAGTGCGGTTGGAGGAGTTGTCCACATAATGGCACTTGGATTATGGGGGATCATATTCCTAGGACGCGGGTCCGAAGCAACGCACACTCAGATTGAGAACCGATGACACAGCCATCCAACGAGCTCACACACTTCGACTCAAGCACCTCATACTTTCGGCCCCTCATTGTGACCCGTATGTCTGCCATTGGTGACACCATCATGACTGCACAGATACAGGACTCACTCTGTGCCAAAGGATATGCCCCCATTCTCTTGACCCATAAAAGCAACACGGCCCTTCTAGAATGCATGCCTCGTCTGCAGGGAGCCTGCCTTTGGTCTGACGGAAATTTCGAGTTTTTCACAAGATCTCATCCTCAGGCTCCTCTGCTTCCCGCGGCAAAAAAGGATTTCGCTCAATGGTTGCGGTCTCAACTTCGAGGGGCTCAACGAGATAAATTTTTTGTACTCGATTTGCAGCGGACAGGGCGGAGCAAGCGTGCCATTCGCCATCTGCGCAAGTGTTTAGGTGAGGATGGCATCAAGAGCTCAGTTCAGAGCGTCAGGAAGGGCACCTTTTGGCGCATCTTGCTCATCCTCTGGGCCTACGTTTCGCTGCGACAGTGGTTTGGGCGAACTCCGCCACAATGGCTCAAAAGCCGCCTCATCAGCGTCCATCAGCGTCAGGCTAAACTTGTAGAAGCGCTTCCTTCACAGAGCCATGGGATGGTGCGTGGGTCAGCCAACCCTCCCCCACTGTTGGCGCCTGAATTCAGGCCAAATAACCTTGGGTTCTCGTATGTTGTGTTTGCTGTGGGAGCAAGCGCGCGCCTAAAGGCTTGGCCACGTGAACATTTCCGTGTCCTTATCAAACTCATTCTTGAAAACTCTGATGCTCAGGTCTGTCTCTGTGGTGGTTCTGCTGATCAAGCACTCGGAGAATATCTCACTTTTGGACAAGACCAACGTGTGGTCAACCTGATTGGCAAAACCTCGCTCACCCAGACGCTCGGTCTTATTCAGAATGCGGCCTATGTGGTGACCGGTGACTCATTTGCCAGTCACGTCTGTGACCTCATGGGAGTACCGGCGAGTGTAATTTTCGGCGCCACCCATCCCAAGCTGGGATTCGCTCCCAACGGATCTCATATACTCGTTCATCACTCTGAACTTTCCTGCAGCCCGTGCAGCCGGCACGGACAGGGTGAGTGCCGCTTCAAAAATGTGCGTTGCTTAACCTCTGTGAAACCTGAACAAGTCTTTGTCCAAATAAAAGAATCGCTCACTCGCAGGCGTCAACCTGATGACAGCTGCGAACAACTAATTGACTCTTGACCTTTCAAAACCGCGAAAATCAAGGAAAAATACGTCAAGAGGGGGAAGAGCGTTTGCAAGTTTTGTATTCGACCCAAAAAAGAACAGCGTGGATTGCTGCAGTGACAGGCACTGCTGCGCTGTATTTGGGTGCGTGCACAAAGCCACAGCCAACCACCTCAAGTGAACAAGACACACTCGTTCAAAGCATGACCCCACACAACTTTGCAGAACAAGGCTACGCAGCACTTCAGGGTGGCTGGAGTGGTCTGGATTTCAACAACCGAATTTTCGCTGACTCAAATTATAGCCAAGAGAACTTCATCAGTTTCAATGTACTGCAAAAAGAAGTCCAGATGTATGCGCTCGAAGGTGAAGCACGGACTGGCTATTTGTCGCAGCCCGTTGCAGAAAATGCGGCCAAAGCCGAGGCCAATCTGAGCGAATTGATCCGCACGGAGCCCAATGCAAATAGTCCCTCAGCAATCGTATCGTTTCTGCGTTTAGGGACACTCATCAAAGACTTCAATGTGGGCGCACCCAAACCTGTGACGACACCTTTTACAATTGTTACAAACCGTGACGAGCTCCCTTACTCGCCTAAACCTACGACAGGTCCTGAGTGGAATCAGTTCATTCAAGATTATTGCGGAGGCTTTCAAAACCCCCAACTGGGATTTTTGTGGGTCGAAGGCAACCGTAAAATGTGTCTCAAACTTTGGACTGGCTCAAACCGCCAAGTGCTGCGCCTCAGGACGCTTGTCACAATGCCTCGCAGCCACACGAGCAGCGCTCTCGACGCGCGCGTCAGCCCGTGGATTGCTGTAACCCGAAACTACGCCGCACCAACCCCGGTTCCTAGCTCTAGCGAGCCTCAAGTGGAAGCCGCTCCTCCAAGCGAAGAAAGCACATCTCCACAGCAAAAAATTAAATAACGGCCCATAGCGCGGGATCTTCACCCAGCCAAAAAATCAGGTCTGCAAGTGACATGCGTGAACGCACGAA
>JBEAPS010000128.1:0-3482 GCA_041164285.1 Pseudomonadota bacterium | reverse complement strand
GACTGATCGACAGCATCTGACGCTAGTTTTGCAACTATGAGATCAGGACCTACATGGATGAGGAGCTGCCTCTCTCGCCAAACTTGAACATCGGCGCAGAGCACTTCAGAGAAAAACCAACGAGCTTTTTCAAGATCATCTACAACCAGCGCAAGGTGACCCAGTCCCCTGAGAAAACCACTTTTATGCGCATCGAACATTCCAGCCCCCGTTATTTTGGGCCGGAAGCTCCCCAATTGTGCTTGGACACAATGGCCTTAACCAGCCCCATAAATCGGGAGTTATCATCCGTGAGCGGTTCTGCCAAGAGTTCACGCAAACATTGTCTGGCCAATTCAAATTGATTCGCTTGCGCCTCAAGGCACTCAAGTGCAGCCATTCGAACTTGTTCGTCACGACTTCTGACCAAAATCTTAGCGGGCTCTACGGCCTTTTCAGTAAGTTTCTCTTTGAGAGCGAGAAGGATTTCAATATTTCTCTCGTGGACGGTTTCTTCAAAAAGAACCGACTCCGTATTGAGACTCGAAAGTAGAAGGCTCTGGTAGTCCTCGTCGGACAGAAGTTTTTCCGCTAGTTTAATTGGCCAGGAAATGCGTTTGCTACTTTTTACCGCATCACAGACGAGTGGACGCGAAATGTCGGGGTGACTCACAAGAACCTCAAAAACCCTTTCCTTTTCTCGTTTGTCAATGATGCCGTGTTCGACAACTAAATCGAAACGCTTCATCAACTGGGGCGCTGCAAGGCTCATGTCATCGGCATCTGCCAATGCTTCAATGGCCTCGAGGCGTTGCTCTTTAGTGGTCACTAGGTTTTTCAACGTGTCGCCCAATTTCTCATAAGAGCGATGACGGCTCTTGGTCCGATAATCTTTCCACTGCTCGAGAATTCCCACGACAGACTCCACATTTCGTTTAAGAATAAATTTAAGATTGTGTTTGCTCGGCTGCGGGGACTGCAACGTTGAGCGAACTCAACTCTTTCGGGTTGACAAAATTCGCATCAGCCCGCCGCGGCCCCCGCCCAAGCACAATGAGAAATACACCAACAAGAGCAAGAACAGCAAATAAGATATGGGCTCCCCAAAGAAAATCTTCCCCAAAGAGGAGAGGGTTGTGAATCCTGACTGTTGCCTCAGGTGATGCCAAAAAAACACTGGATTCAGCTACTGACACTGAGTCGCTCATTGCTCATCCCCTTGACGCAAAACTCCAAAAAATGGAACGCGCACTTCGCCATAGTCTGGATCGTTAGTTTTCACGATGAATAAGCCTGATGCGTTGACGGGCTGTTGGATGTTTTTCAAGCGTTCGGGAAATCTAAGCTCAAAATTAACCAGTGTTGAATTTGAAGCAAGAACCGTTGAATACTTCAGAATGTCGGCAATAGATACACCCTCAAGGGCATCCGTCCTTCGCAGTTCAGCTGTGACCGACTCAACTTTAAAATCTGGTCGGTCTGAGGTGAATGAAAGTGTTCTTTTGACTTCCTGTGCTTTACTCACGACACCAAACTCAACATATTTAGCACTTTGCTTCACATGACCAACCACCTCTCCGATGATTGGCACTATGAGTTCCTTGAGGTGTCGTGATGTGTTCCAGACTGAAATTTTCTCTCGCAAAGGACCAATGGGAAGTGGTCCTTTAAAAGAAACCTTGAGCAAATAGTCTTTTTCTTTTTGTGAGGGCTCAACGACTTCGGCGAGAATAGCTGGGTGTGAACTCGTTGCGTAAAGAGGCCTCACATCTTCCGAGTCTACAAGCTGCTTTTGAATGGATGAAGGAACTCCTGCTTGCTCCGCGCCTAAGGGTAGCGCTTCAGACCCCTGCCCTGCAGCTCGCAGCGCAGTTGGCAAATTCATTAGCCACACCTTGTTATACTCAGGCAACACTTCTCCTACATCCAGTAGCGCGGGTGTTGAGCGGATTTCCTCTCGAATTGCAGCGGTGAATGTTAGAGTGATAGCAGAATTTCGAGCTTGGTTTGTATCAACTGTGAGAGTTCGAACGACGTTGCCCGAGAAGAACGAAGAGTCAAATTCGAACGTCAGACGACCCGATTCACCGGGAGCAAAAACATCGGAAGGTTCGACGCGTGTATTGACACATCCACACGACGAGTGAATCGAGCGAATTTGGAGAACTCCACTGCCCGTATTCTTAAATTCAAATGCGAATGCGACTTTTTCACCGCGAACAATTTCACCGAAATCGTGGCGTAGTTTTAAAAATGAAGCGTTCGGCTTCTGGCCTTGCAAATTATTCAGATTGCCTGAAATTGCACCCTTTTGAGGTTCTGGTGTCTCAGGGGATGCGCTGTAGGCCGATTGCACGGCCACAAACAGAGTAGTGTGCGCACCAATGAAAACGAAAGCTTTTCGAACGGTCACGCTGACCCTGCGCTTCGACATATGCCAAGACATATTTTGACCTCCAATGCCACCATGTTACATATAGTGTGATTTTTCTCAAAGCATCACCGCGAAGGAATTCCATGATTCGATCACAAATCATTTGGTCTGTTGTAGCTGCAATTGTGAGCGGACTTTTGACATCTCTTGGTTTCCCAAAAGACTTGACGACAAACTCAGCCTTTGCATGGGTGCTTCCAGTTGCCCTCGTCCCTTTGTTTGTTGCTATTGAAATGCTCCCCACAACATATCAACCGCCATCACGGACCCACTCCACTTCAACGCGCCCTGTCACTGCATTCACCCGTGGACTAGAAGCCTTTGTGTTGATCTGGATTTTTGGAGCTGTTTTGATCGGCTTTGCATTCCATTGGGTCACTGTGCCGGCAATTCTTTTTGGAGAACTCACCCCCGCCGTCTCATATTCACTCTTTGCTCTCTATTGCCTTCTTGCAGGCCTTTATTTCACAATCATTTTCTTTCCATTGATCTGGAACACTGCCCGATGCTCCAAAAGAAGCTTGTCCCAATTTCCCGTTTGGTGCCTGGTTTTCACAGTTGCGTCCCTTGAAAGCCTACTTCCCCGCATCTTTCACTGGACGTTCGGCAATCTCATGTATGGCTCACTGCCAGTTGTTCAATGGTCCAGCTGGATTGGCTCTTCTGGCCTTTCCGTTCTTGTCTTTGCGAGTAACTTTTATCTGGCGAGAGCTCTGACCGAGCGACCACAAAATCCAGGAAGGCTGAGTCTTGTGCTGGTGTCGGTTGCTGCCGGATGGCTTTGTATTGTGTTAGTCGGCCGAAAACTCATCGCACAAACGCAGGAACTTGAAAAAAACGCTCGCACGACTCACATTGGTTTTGTTCAGCCAAACTTTGGATATGAAGGTCTCCCAAGAAACAGGAAATACTCAAACCAACTCGAAATGCAGTCACTCTCCTCACTCATGAACCTCACCGAAGAAATGGTGAAAAGTACAAAAGGTGAAAAGCTAGATCTCATTGTCTGGCCTGAGAGCGCGGCTCCTTACAATTTTGGCTGGTCTGAAATACTTAAAAAAGAAGTTCT
>JBEAPS010000127.1:0-5547 GCA_041164285.1 Pseudomonadota bacterium | reverse complement strand
TGAGAATCTGATAGCGCTCTTTGGGAACCAGCAGTGGCATATCAGCGGGGGCAATTGGGTTGGTTCCATGACTTAAGAAAAACACTTGCCCCTGAGATGCATTTTCTAGAGCCTCAAGCGCAGCGACGACGTCCTGAACAATGTGCCCAGTTTCAAGCCTTGGGCTCGATGAAAATTCGATCTGTCCACCTGGTTCCAAACTGAAATTTGCATCCGAGGGGAGTGTCAGCCCCACAACAACCCCTGTCGTGGGATCTACTTTCAACTTGGCTCCCTCAATGGCGTCGGACATTCTTTTGAGAAGTTCACTCGGATGAAAAACAGAGCCGGGAAGTCCGAGGGGCGTGTAATTATCTGCGTCATAAGCAAAGAACTCCATCTCGAGCCCCACCTTAGTGCTTTGCCCAACGCGCATGGGAGCAGACACCGGATATAGGTGAGTCTGACCGCCGCGAATGGGGCGTTTCCAGAGCCCATCACAGACGTTACTTTCAACCGTATCTACGGCTACTTTGGATGGATGCTGTTGGTTTTCTGTCATGTTCCTGCCCTCTTGCAGCACCTCAACCGTAGGCCTCTAAAGGCCCAACCGAGCATTCGCAGCTCTACTATGCAAAATAAGCTGACATTAGCGCTTGTCCAGACTTACTTGGGCTGCTTGCAAACTAACATCAATCAGTTGGAGGCCGATCTTGCAGATTACTCGGAACGCCTGAAGGAGTTTGGTCTGGCAGCGCATCGAGCTGTAGTGCAAACTCGGAAATTCCTACTTGCCTCAGGGCATCCATCACTCCAACGACAGCACTATAAACAACTGCTTTGTCGGCACTGATCATTGCAACAACTGTTTCACCATTGGCTTTAGCTGCTGCACCGCTTTCCTTGAGCTCTGCTGCCGTGGTCGGCTTTCCATCAAGAAACAACTGCCCCCGCTCAGCAACAAGGATGTTGAAGGTCCTCTGCAAGCTCAACTTTTCAGCAGTTGCAGCTTCGGGCAATTGAATTTTGAGACCCTTGTTCATTATGAATCCGGCGGTCACCATAAAGATGACGAGCAACACCAACACCACGTCGACAAAAGGGGTCACGTTGATTTCAGAGATCAAATCATCGTCTTTTGAACCAAGTCCACCAGCCATGAAACAGACCTCCTATTTTCAGGAACTACTCGCTTCGGAATTATAACTCAGCACAATACGAGCAATTGTCTCGCTGTTTGCCATTTTCGTCTTCACCGCCCTCGAGATGACGTTGAATGCAATGACAGCTGGAATGGCAACCATGAGGCCGACTGCAGTTGCAACGAGTGCTTCTGAAATCGACGCCATCACAACTTCTGGCCCTGAAGCGTTGCTGCTAGAAAGAGCATTGAACGCCTGGATGATTCCAATCACCGTGCCAAATAGACCTATGAAGGGCGTGTTGTTTCCCAAAGTGCCGAGCAGGGTCAGCCCCTTATCAAGCTGAGTCTTGGAAGCAATGATAGTTGCGTTCATGGTGTCTTCCATCGCTTTGCGACCGTCTTTACTTCGCTCAAGTCCTATTGCGGCAACATTCGCCTCAAGCATTTGATGTCCAGCACACCATGCGGCAGTTTTTTCAATGGAATCGTCCGAATTGAGCCGCTCGGTAAGCTCTTTGGTAAAGGCACCAAAGTCTCCGCGTAACTTCAAAAAATAGACAGTACGTTCAATGATCACCGAAACGCTCATGATGCTGCAAAGAACAAGCACAACCATGACCCATTCAGCACCCAAGAGTGCAAATTTTAAAAACTGTTCCGTAATTCCCATCTCAGAAGCTTCCTTTCAGTTGGTGTCTCGGTGAAACTCAAGGTCCTGATAAATTTGCGCAACAATATCATCTGCGTTGAGGAGAACAGGAAGCGCAGCAGATTGCTCAGCATCTTTCACATAATCTAGCTTTCTCATGCCGCAGAGCACTGAACTAACCCCCGGCTGCCACATAAGAGTGGCGAGAACGAGCTGCGAAAGCGTCGCATCTTCATATCCTGGGGTCGAGATTTGATCATGAGCTAACTTCTCCAAATCAGCAGACAAGCGACTCCAATTCTCAAGACCTTTTCGTTGTGCTTCATCAGCAACTTGATTTAACGCAACTGTCGGACGGGTGAGGCGAATTAAACCACCGTCGTGCATCGCGTTGAATGGACGGTTCACCAGGACCCCAATGCCGTTTTTCTGCGCCAGCGTTAGCGTATTTTCATCGGCATCAGCCGATTCAACAGCAATTGGGTTAACTTCTATCCAATTGAGTGGACACTGAACGACCCGAAATGAATGGTCCTCTTTAACAGCGCAAGCTGCACCAATCAGGCGGCTGAGAGAGACGGCCGTGGGATCGTCTGAACTGGCTCCCAAAGTGTTGGAACTCACCCCGTATGCTCGCAAATGACCTTTTTCAACGGCGCCCTCGAGCACTGCAAAACACTTTTGAAGCTGAGAATAAAAATCAGTTTGGGCCTGATCGGTAGCGAGGTTATTGTACTCATATGCTTTGAGCATATATTCAGGGTTGTGAATGAGAAAAACATCGAGACACTCAACACCTAACCGTGCTCGCGAGCGCTCAATTTGCTCGATCAAAAACTGTGGATCGAGACAATACCAAAGATCTGCACCAAATTTGAACAGAGCATCATAGGATTGTCCATCACGTTCTTTTAGCTGAACCTGCTCGAGTGTGTTGCCCTGAACGTATCCAGCCTTCGAAACAAGAACAACACTCTCCCTTGCAAGCTTCCCTTCGCCACTCAGTTTCGCCAACACCTGTCCAACCAAAAGCTCGCTTTGACCGTTGCCGTAGTTACTGCTTGTGTCGACGAGATTGACTCCACGATTCAGTGCGTACTCCAAAGCATCTCGACATGCTGGATGCCCAAGAGCAGGCGAGAGACCAATCCGGTAACCGCCAAAGCCAACGAGACTAACAAACGGCCCGTCAGGGTAGAGCGGACGTCTACGCTCAAAAAAGACTCCCTGTTTTTCTGCATGCCCTTTTTGTGTAGTCTGAATGGTTGCATGTCCCAGTAGCGTCATGAGCAGGTGTTCCTTCTATTAATACTCTCTTGCCCTTCATTGAGCAGGACGAATCCCATGGAGTGGCGAAACCCGCGTGGCTCTGTACGCGGGAAACAAAGCACTCAACAAACTCAAACTGACAGCGACAGCCATTGCTACCGCAATAAGCGACCAATCATAGTCTACTGGGATTTTCTCCAAAAAATAGAATGCCTTAAGATCGCCAATTTCTACCCCTGAAAAGAGCCTTAGGATAACAAGCCCCAGCGTGACGCCCACAATAGACCCGAGTAGTCCAAGAGTCACGCCTTGTGCCACGAAAACCCTTACAATAAATCCGCGCGTGGCACCCGTGCTCCTTAGAATTGCAATTTGCTTTGAGCGGTCGAGGACACTCAATCCTAAAGTCACTATGATGTTAAAACTTGCGACCAAAGCAATAATGAGCACAATCAACTTGATAGCAAGTCCGTCACGCTCAATTTGCTCAAAAAGACCGCGGTCAATTTCCTGCCAAGCAAGAACAGTATAATGCGTCTCTGTCTTCAATTTGCTAGCCAGCTCAACAGCGCGAGCTGGTTCGCGAACGCGCACCTCAACGCCAGAAGCCCACCCCGGACGACCAAATAACGTAACTCCATCATTGAAATTCATAAACGCAATTCGGTCATCGTATTGTGCGAGCCCCACCCCCATGACCCCAGCCACTCTAAAGTCCTGGTAGCGCGATGCCAGCGGATCATCAGATCGGCCAGCACTCGTGACAAGTGTGACCACATCACCGACTTGAGCGTTCAACCGCAATAACAAACCTTTTCCGAGCACAAGTACGGGCAGTGTGGTCATCTCTTCTGAATTGATACTCGAGTTGTCGCCGGATGAAATATTCTCTTCCTCAACAAAAAGACTATCCTTGGGCTTGAGCGTTCCTTGCCCAAGTTTCGAGAGAGCCTGAGGTGGATCAATAAATTTCACTAGATTCTCAGCCACAGATGACTCAGCACCTTCGATTCCTCGCACAACGACTGTGGCCGTCTGAGGACCGAAACTCAGAAGCGCTTCCGAATATTGAAACAGGCTCGCTCTTTCGACTAATTCGCTATGGCTCCTCTGCAAACTATCTGCAAAATCGCGCGCATCTGAAATGCCTGCTGGGATTGAATAGACAACTAGATTCGGATTCGCAGCAAGCAGGATCCCCTTAAGCTCCTTTTGAAATGAATTGAATATAGTAACCACAACCAAAAAAGCAGCCACACCGATCGCAACCCCGACCACGGATACCGCCGCTGAAAACGATGGCAAACGTGTGTTCTTGCGGCGCATGAACTGTGCTGCGATTCGAAAAGATAATCTCAGTTTACTAACCATGTGGCGACCTACTCCATTCGGTTCGAAAAACACTACCGAATCAGCTTGTTAATGTCACCCTGTCATGCTTCACTTTATCCAATTCAAAACTGTCAGCACAGATTCAGATCATAGCTTGACAGTCAGCAAATCCGGCACACATTGGCTTTGCGGGAATGCAACTGGACAACATCCGGAGGAAGATCGCTATGCAGAACCTCACTCAGCGCTCTCAACACGTTCTAGCGCAAGCTTCGACCATGGCTCGAGATCTCAAAAACCCGGAGCTAACTCCAGCGCACGTTCTGCTTGCCGCATTCGATGAGAATGAAGAAGTTATCGAGCTGCTTTTTAGAGAAATCCCAACGGCCAAGCAAAATTTACATCAAGATATGAAAGCGGCTGTTGTAGCTTTGCCGAAGGTTACCTCTGGCCAAACAGAACCAAGCCTTGGGACGTTTATTACGCACTTTTTTGATGAAGCTGAAAAGTGCAGAAAAGAACTCAAGGACGACTTCATTTCAATTGAGCACTTTGTCTTAGCGGCAGCAAAAAGTAAGCAAAATTCTGTATCGAAAGCCTTCCAAAAACAGGGGCTCGATCCAGAGACGCTAAAAATAGCGATTAGAAAAATGAGAGGCAATTTAAACCGCGTGACTGATGCAAACCCTGAAGCCAAGCTCGGTATCCTGGAGAAATACGGCAAAGACCTCACACAACTCGCGAAAGATAACAAGCTAGACCCCGTTGTTGGACGAGACACGGAAGTACGAAGAGTTATCCAAATTTTATCCCGTCGCACCAAAAACAACCCAGTCCTCATCGGTGAGCCCGGCGTTGGAAAAACAGCCATAGCAGAAGGACTAGCGCAAAGGATTGTCAGGGGTGACGTACCTGAGTCATTAAAAAACAGAACTCTTATGGCGCTCGACATCGCCTCACTGATCGCGGGAGCCAAATTTCGTGGAGAATTTGAAGAACGACTGAAGGCCGTTTTGCAAACGGTGCAAAACTCGGCTGGGCAGATCATCTTGTTTATAGATGAAATTCACACAATCGTGAAAGCTGGTGCTTCTGAAGGCGCAATGGACGCAGGAAACATGTTGAAGCCTGCACTCGCTCGCGGAGAGTTGCGTTGTATTGGCGCGACGACACT